>CBFGPB010000029.1:0-15074 GCA_965650545.1 uncultured Devosia sp.
GGCGGCATGGGGCTGACGCTCTTTGCCTTCTTCATGGCCGTGATGCGCCTGACTGCCGACCCCATAGTCTCCCGCTATGGGCCACGCAATGTCGCCATGGTCATGCTGAGCTTTGCGAGCCTCGGCGCGCTGCTGGTGGGGATTGCACCCCATCCTGTCCTCGCCCTTCTCGGCTTTGCGCTGATGGGGGCGGGCTGCTCGGCGGTCTATCCGCTGGCGGTTTCGGCGGCCGCGCAACGCACCGACCGGCCAGCCGCCGTCAATGTCGCGGCCCTGGGGCAGATCAGCTTCGTGGTCTTCTTCCTCGCCCCGCCGCTGCTCGGCTTCGTGGCCGAATTCGTCCACATCCGCGCCTCCTACCTCGTCTGCCTGCCGCTGCTGCTGGCCGGCCTCTGGGCCTCGAGCTTTGCCTTGGGCCAGAAAAAAGTGGAAGCTCCGCACGGACTGCCCGCTGAACCGCTCGGACCCAATGGCTGACCTGCCGCCCATCGTCGACCTGCGCCAATCGGCCACGGCGCTGCGCGTCCAGCGCGGGGTCATGCGCATGCTGCGCGAGCGGCACGACATGGCCTGCTATGCCGAAGTGCCCCTCAGCAATGGCCGCCGCGCCGATGTGCTGGCCGTGGGGCCCAAGGGCGAGATCTGGATCGTCGAGATCAAGTCGAGCCTCATCGATTTCCAGGTCGACCGCAAATGGCCCGAATACCGCGAGTTTTCCGACAAGTTCTTCTTTGCCAAGCCCCCCGAGCTCGATGGCGAAATCTTCCCGCAAAGCGAGGGCCTGATCGTCGCCGACGGCCATGACGGGGCCATCCTGCGCGACAGTCCCGAAACCCCCATGGCACCCGCCCGCCGCAAGGCGCTCATGCTCAAGCTTGCGCGCATGGGCGCCGACCGCATCCATGTCCTCATGGATCCGGGACCGCAATAACCACGGTAGTTCATGTTCTCGACGCACTGGCGCATTGTCGCCCTCTTCTTCACCCATGCGCTGGCAGCCGGCGCCATCCACACGCGCATCCCGGACCTGCAGGAGCTGATCGGCCTTTCCGAGGCGCAACTGGGGCTGGTGCTGATGGGCCAGCCTCTGGGCGCGCTTTCCATGTTCCTGTTCTCGAGCGCCATCATCGAACGCTTCGGCCCGCGACGGATGATCCTGTGGCTCCTGCCCGGCGTGGTGATCACGGCGGCCCTGGCGAGCGTGCTGCTGCATCCGCTGGCCCTGTTCGTGCTTCTGGCCTTCAACGGGATCGGATTCTCGCTCACCAATATTGCCATGAATGTCGAAGCAGACCGGGTCGAGGCGGCCAGCGGCGCGCGGGTGATGAATACCTGTCACGGCGCCTGGAGCCTGGGCTTCCTGTTGACCTCGCTGCTGGGTGCGACGCTGCGCGGCCTCGGCGTGTCGCCAGCCGTTCACCTCTGGGCCTTCGCCCCGCTGCTGATCGCCCTGATCCTCGTGGTCGTGCTGCCCATGCCCAACATGCCGGCGCGGCCGCATGCCGGCGGCAACACTCGAAAGCTTGCCTGGCCGAGCTGGGCGACGATGGGCCTCGTCGCTTTCGGTCTCGGTGCGGGCCTGACCGAGGGCGCTGCCCGTGCCTGGTCGATCATCTATCTGCGTGACAGCTTCGACGTCGCGCCATTCATCGAATCCCTGGCGCTGCCGGCGCTCCTGGCGGCCATGGCCGGCGGACGGCTGGTGGCCGATCGGTTCATCGACCGGTATGGTCCGGTGCGCGTGGCGCGCGGCCTCTCGGCCTTGGCCATTGGCGGCATGGTGGTGATCGTGATGGCCCCGGAGGCGTGGATAGCCCTTGTGGGCTTTCTGGCCGTCGGCATCGGCATCTGCGTGCTCTATCCCCTGATGCTGTCGGCCGCCGCCCGTCTCGGCGACCGCCCTTCCAGCCAGAATGTGGCTGCGACGACGCTGATCTTCCAGATGGTCAATCTGGGTGCGCCATTGTTCATCGGCGGCGTCGCGGAAGGGTTTGGCGTCCGCATGGCCTTTGCCATGCTGATCCCGCTGCTGATCCTGACCTTTGCCATGGCCGGGCGGCTTCGCCCTAAAGGTTAAAAACCCGGCCCGGCTTGAACTGGCCGAATTCGACATGGCCGGTGGCCAGAACCTTGCCCTTGAAGCTGACCCAGCATTCGTCGAGCGAGACCGGCGCGCCGGCGCCGGTCAGAAGCACCGGATTGCCATGACCCACGGCGTTGGCCTGGCCCGCGTCGAGGCGGATTTCCGCGATTCCGGCAAGGCCTGCCGAGACCGGCTTGACGAGCGCATCGCGTGCCGCGCCCATTTCGGCCGCCTCAAGCTCCTCGAGCGTCACCGCGTCGGCATCGGTAAAGGGCCCGACGGCAGCACGATGGAGCTTGGTGACGTGGCCCACCGTGCCGAGCGCCTCGGCAATGTCGCGCGCCAGCGAGCGCACATAGGTACCCTTGCCGCAGGTCACTTCCAGGACGCTTTCGTCGGCCCCGTGCGAGACGAGCTCGATGGCGTCGATGTCGATCGGGCGCGCCGCGAGTTCGACCGTCTCACCGGCCCGGGCCAGGTCATAGGCCCGTTCGCCATCCACCTTGATGGCTGAAAAGGCCGGGGGGCGCTGCAGGATCGTGCCGGTAAAGCGCGGCAGCACGGCTGCGAGCGCCGCGCCATCGGGGCGCACGTCGGAGGTCGCGATGACCTCGCCCTCGGTATCGTCGGTGCTCGTGGCCTTGCCCCAGCCAATGGCGAAGCGATAGACCTTGATCCCCTCCTGCACCTGCGGCACGGCCTTGGTGGCCTCGCCCAGGGCAATGGGCAGGATGCCGGTCGCCAGCGGGTCCAGCGTGCCGGCATGGCCGGCCTTGGCCGCATTCATGAGCCAGCGCACCTTGCCCACGGCCTGGGTGGAGGTGACATCATAAGGCTTGTTGAGCACGATCCATCCGGAGATGGCGCGCTTGTTCGATCGCGGTTTGCTCAAGGTCAGTCTTCGTCGCTGTCGTCGGTGTCGTCGTCGAGATCGCGCCGCACGCGGTCGGAGCGCAGCAGCGCATCGATCCGGCCCGCTTCCTCAAATGTGTCGTCCACAAAGAAGCGGATCTCAGGGGCGAATTTGAGGTCGATCAACGGCGCGACACGGCCGCGGATGAACTTGCGGTGGCGGTTGAGCGCCGCCACGATCTCGTCGGCATGGGCGCCACCGAGCGGCATCACATAGGCATTGGCGATCTTGAGATCGGGCGTCATGCGCACTTCGGGCACGGTCACGACCGCGCCGGCAAGCGCCTCGTCTTCGATGTCACCGCGGGCAAACAGCGCCGCCAGGGCATGGCGCACCAGTTCCCCGACGCGCAGCATGCGCTGGCTCGGGCCAGCGGGCTTGTGGTCTTTCTTCATGGGCAAGCGGATTAGGCCCTCGCGGGTCCGCCGTCAATCCGCAGCGGTGAGACTGACCTCGGACTTGAGGCGCGCCATATAGGCTTCCACCACGTCGGCCGCTACCGGCCATGTGGCCGGATCGGTCGCGTCGAAGGCGTCGCCGCGCCATTCCTGATAGACCATGCCCACGCCCTTGGACGACTTGTAGAAGCCCATGACCATGACCTCGCCCTGGCCTTCGAAGGCGGTGAAGCCATCGAGGTAGGCGCCGCAGACATAGCCCACGGGCGGCAGGACATCTTCCTGGTCCGGCTCAAGCTGGAACAGCGCCACGGTTTCCGGATTGCAGGACTGCGCATAGACATTGATCACCACCGAACGGAAATCGGCCAGCGACATGCCCTGCTGGTTGGAAACGCGCGCGCCGTATAGCGTGGTCCAGAAGGCCTCGCCCTCGCCGCGCCGGTAGATTTCCAGATGCGCCTGGCCGCTTTCTTCGAGGAAGCGCGTGGAGACCAGGTCGGCCAGCTCGGCGTCGCTCGTTGCCTCCCGGGCCCAGTCCGGCACGGGCAGGGTCAGCTTCTGGTCCAGGGTTTCGAGCACAAGATGGCCGTCTGCCCTGGTAAAGGGCAGAGTTCCGCCCGCCTGTGCCCAGGCGGGGGAGGTCGCAATCGCCGTTACGGCCAAGAGGGCCAGCACGAACTTGTTCATGGTTACGGGGCTCTCCTGACGCCCGGCAGCAATAGTCGCGTCGGTGGCGCCAGCCCCCCACAGCCGCATCCACCGCCTGACGATTAGGGGCCAAGCCGGAACGGTGCAAGGGTGCTGCCGAAGGCGACGCCAAATCGCGATGGTGATGGGGAATTGGTGCAACACTGGCCCTGTCGCCCGGCCCTAGCCTCGCGCGCTGCGCGGCAGCGGACTGTCCGGCAGCAACCGGTGCGGCGGCTGATGGCCATCCATGAAGGCCCGGATATTGACGATCACGGCTTCGCCCATTTCGACGCGCGCTTCCAGCGTGGCCGAGGCCATGTGGGCGGTCAGAACGACGCGATTGGCCTCCGCCAGGGCGAGCAGGCGCGGATTGATGCCATTGCGGTTTTCGAACACGTCGAGCGCCGCGCCCGCCAGCCGGCCGCTTTCCAGCCGCTCGATCAGCGCTGCTTCGTCGAGCAGTTCGGGGCGGCTGACATTGACCACATAGGCGCCCGGCTTCATCGCATCGAGGCGTGCCGCCGAAAGGATGTGATGGGTGTCGCGGGTCAGCGGCGTGTGCAGCGAGACAATGTCGACTTCCGCCAGCATGGCATCGAGGCTGTCCCAGTAATGCGCTTCGAGCGGGGTCTCGATGGCCGGCGGCCGGCGATTGCGCGAAAAATAGTGGATCGAAAGGCCAAAGGCGCGGGCGCGCTGCGCCACGGCGGTGCCGATGCGACCCATGCCCACAATGCCCAAGGCCTTGCCCCGCAGCCTGTGCCCCAGCATCGAAGTCGGAGACCAGCCGACCCAGGCCCGGTCGCGCAGCAGCATCTGCGTGCCTTCGACGAGCCGCCGGGGCAGGGCCAGCATCAGCGCCGTGGCCATGTCAGCCGTGTCCTCGGTCAGAACAGAAGGGGTGTTGGTGACGGTCAGGCCCGCCGCCCATGCCGCTTCGAGGTCGATATTGTCCACGCCATTGCCGAACTGGGCGATGAGCCGCACACTGGGGGGCAGGCGCGCGATCAGGCCCGCGTCGATCCGGTCGGTGATGGTCGAGACCAGCACATCCTTGCCGGCAAGGCCGGCCAGGATGTCCTCACTGGTCAGGGCCACATCGGCCTCGTTGACATCGGTGTCGAACAGGGTTGCCATGCGCGCTTCGATGCTTGCCGGCAGGCGCCTGGTGACCAGAATCTGAGGTTTCTGCGGTGTCATGCGTACCGAAAACAAGGCCGGGCCAGCCCGGCGCATCTGCCGCCTTCAGCGACCATTAAGGATCATGGGCTAGTGATAGGGCAAATCCAACCCGTCTGCAAAGTGATGTTATTCTTGCCTGTCCTTGCGGACCGTCTTCGCCTTTTTCTCCTGGTTTCAGCCGCGCTTCTTGCCGGCCTTCTGGCCCTGCCGCCGGCCCTGGCGCAGGACAATCCCAGCGGCCTCAAGCTGCCGCGATTCGTCACCACGCGCTCGCACCCGATCAATGTCCGCGTCGGCCCCGGCACGCGCTATGACATTGCCTGGAACTACACCGTCTCGGGCGTTCCGGTGGAGATCATCCAGGAATTCGATACCTGGCGTAAAATCCGTGATGTCGAGGGTGACGAGGGCTGGGTGCATCAGAGCCTGCTTTCGGGCAACCGCGCAGGTTATGCCACCCCGCTGGTTGCCAATGGCGAAGTCAGCATGCATGTGGACAAGTCCGAGGAGGCGGCCGTGCGCGCCCGCCTCGCGCCGGGCGTGCGCGTCTCGATCAGCGAATGCGACGGTGCCTGGTGCAATGTGTCGGCCAGCCAGCCGGGCGAGCGGCAGAACTATGCCGGCTGGGTGCGGCAGGAAGAGCTCTGGGGCGTCTATTCGGCCGAAGAGTTCGACTGAGCCGGTCGCCGCTCAGCCTGCCGCGGCCAGTTCCTCGATGGCATTGGCCCGCTGCCGGTCGCGCCGCGTCGTGTCGTCCTGCTTGGGGCAGGAGGCGCAATAGGTATCGGGGAAAGCCAAGTAATCGAGGCAGCAGCCCTTGCGGGCAATGATGGCGACCTGCCGGCCGTCATGCAGCTCCAGCGTCTCGAGCGCGCCATGTCCGGTGAGGCCCATGGCATCTAGCCAAAGTGCGCACATGCGATGCTGATCGGCCACGCTCAGCCCGGGCTGGAAATGCTTCAAGCGCACCATCAGGCCCAGCATGCGGTCGGTCAGCAAGCGCAGCGCCGGAACCCGCTTGAGCTTGGTGACGGTGTTGATCTCGGCCAGCACCGCATCGGCCATTGTCCGCAAATCCTTGCCGGCCCGGGCGATGAGCGTTTCGAGGTCCCCCTCCACCATCGGGCCGGGCCCGAGGCGGTAGCCGTCGACATCGAGGTTCTGCCGGGCCTGCGACAGCCTGGGGATGGCCGGCAGGGCACCGAACAGGTGCACGGCGATGACCGCCAGATAGGCCGGCTGCCACATCAGGTTGGTCCAGAGCCGCACCGCGTAGAAGGGCTGCCCGGCCTGCGGATAGCTCGCTTCGAGGCGGCCATAGAGCGTCCTCAAAAAATCCGAATTGTCCTGGCCCAGCGTGTACCAGCCGGGCAGGTGGCCGCCGGGCGCGCCCTTGAGGAACCCAGTCGCCGAGGCGCCGAGCGCGATGAACCGCGTCAGGGCGGCATCGTCGGCACTGGGGGCAAAGAGGTAATTTCTGGCGCTCAAGGGGTGGCTCGCTGAAGGCTCGTTCCTCCTATCCCGTTCAACCGGATAAATAAAGTCATATTTCTTTGGCTCCCCCGTCACCCTCGCAATAGTACCGATGCCTGGCTTTACCGGCTGATCTCTGCATGCCCCTCAGTCTCGGGTCACCAGATCATTCGTCGGGGACGCTCGAATGCGAAGGCATGTGATGCAACTATTGGCGCACCGGTCCGGCACCGCCGCCATCGAGTTTGCCATCCTCACGCCGGTCTACCTGCTGATGCTGACCGGCATGCTGGCCTATGGCCTGTATTTCGGTGCGGCTCATGCCCTGCAGCAATTGGCCGCCGATGCGGCCCGCACGGCCATAGCCGGGCGGGACGAGGCCGAGCGCAACCTGCTGGTGGCCGATTTTCTCTCCCGCAACGCGTCCGCCTATATGCTGATCGATCCGGCGCTTCTGGTGCACAGCATCGGGGACAGTCCGGCCGATCCGAATCAATACGAAGTGCGGCTCAGTTACGATGCGAGCCATCTGCCGATCTGGAACCTCTATCCACCCCTGCCGCTGCCCAGCGACACAATCGTCTATGGCGCGACGATCCGGCGGGGCGGCATATGAGCTGGTCCTGGCCGGAATTTCGCCGCGATGAGCGCGGCAATATGGCGATCCTGTTTGCCTTTGGCTTTACCGTTTCCGCCCTGGTGTCGGCAGTGGCGGTCGATGCAGCCGCGCTCTATCACGAGCGCCGGTTGCTGCAGGCGGGGGTGGACCTCGCGGCAATCTCGGCGGCGTCCGATCCCTCGCGCGCCGTCGAGATCGCCCAGTCTGTGCTGGTTGGGGCGCGGCTCCTTGCCCCAGCCAGCACCGATGGGCTGACCGTGACCACCGGCCGCTACGATCCCACCATCGCCGATATTGCCGGCCGCTTCATGCCGGGCCACACGCCCGCCAATGCCGTGTCGGTTCAAGTTGAACGCCCGGGAACGCTGCATTTTGCCGGCCATTTTGCGCCCGTACCGGTGATCGGTGCCGGCGGGGTTGCGGCCGTCACCCCGGAAGTCTCCTTCTCCCTGGGCTCGCGCCTTGCCAGCCTCAATGGAGGCATTGCCAATGCGGTCCTGTCCGATCTCCTGGGCACAACCATTTCCCTATCGGTCGCCGACTACACGGCCCTGGCATCAGCCCGGGTCAATGCTCTGGACTTCCTCGACGCGCTGGGCGAGCAACTGGCCGTAACCGCCGGCACCTATGATGACCTGCTGGCCCTGGAAGCCGATGCGGGCCAGATTGCCGCGGCCCTCGTCGACCTCACCGCAGGACCGGCGCGCACCGCCTTGCAGGCCATTGTCGGCGGCGGCGCGGGACATGCCGTGCCACTGTCCGATTTCCTGTCCCTGGGCCGGCTGGGTGGACTGCAAATGGGCAGCGGCGGCGTCGTGGACCTGTCCCTGTCTGCCCTCGAAATCCTCACCGCCGCTGCGGCCCTGGCCGATGGCGACAGGCAGGTTTCGGTCAATCTGGGCGCCGGGGTACCGGGCCTGGTTTCGCTTGGACTCGACCTCTCCATCGGCGAGCCCATGCAGGGGAGCGGCTGGTTCGCGATCGGACCGGCGGGCACCATTGTCCGAACGGCGCAGTTGCGCCTGCGCCTCAGGGCCCAATTGCTCGGCGGCCCGGTCCTGCTCGGCGCCGGCGTTGCGCTTCCCCTTTGGCTCGACATGGCGCATGCCGAAGCGCGGGTGGTCGCGGCCACGTGCCCATCACCGTCCGCGCCTCATGGCAGCGCCACCGTGGCCGTCCTGCCCGGCGTGGCCGAACTGGGTGTCGGCAATTGGACCGACCCGGCCTTTTACGATTTCGGCGCGACCCCACCACAGGCGCCGGCCCGCCTGGTCGACGCGCTGCTGTTGCGGATCACCGGCACGGCGCATGTCGAGATCGCCCAGACCGCGCCGGTCATGCTGGACTTCTCCTCGGCCGAGATCGCGGGAGGCGTGCTCAAGACCGCGCAGACCGAGACCCTGGCCGCCTCACTGGTCGGGACGCTGCTGGGCGATCTCGATCTTACCGTCAATGTCCTGGGCATAGGCCTCAACTCGCCTGCCGTCATCGCTCAGGCGCTGCGCGACCTGCTTGCGCCGCTCACCCCAACGCTCGACCTTGCCATTGCCGGAACGCTTGGAGCGCTGGGCCTGGGGGTCGGAGAAGCGGATGTGAGGGTCTATGGGGTGCGCTGCGACCATGCCGTGCTGGTCGGATAGGAGCGGGATAAAAAGTCCGACAAATGCATATCGGCCCCTTTCGACTCCGCACCATGACGGATATTCTGATGCACGTACATCTGGGAGGATCGCGCCAATGACTGGCAAGCGCCTCGGTATCGGCTTCATCGGTACCGGCAATATTTCATCGGCCTATCTGAAGGCCATCCTCGGCAAGGACGGCATGCCCGGTTTCGGCGTCCTCGACGTCAAGGGCCTCGCCGACATGAAGGCCGAGGCGGCCAGCGCCCGGGCCGCCGAATTCGGGCTCAAGGCGATGAGCGTGGAGGCGCTGCTGGCCGACCCGGAGATCGACCTCGTGGTCAATCTCACCATTCCGCGTGCCCATGTCGATGTGGGCCTCAAGTGCCTGGCCGCGGGCAAGCATGTCTATTCCGAAAAGCCGCTGGGCATCACCTATGCCGAAGGCCGGAAACTGCTCGATGCGGCCAATGCGGCGGGCCTGCGCATCGGCTCGGCGCCCGACACGTTCCTCGGTGGCGCCCATCAGCAGGCCCGCGCCGTGGTCGACAGCGGCGTTCTCGGGCAATTGGTGGGCGGCACCGCCTTCATGCAGTGCCCGGGCCACGAAAGCTGGCACCCCGACCCGGCCTTCTATTATGACCTGGGCGGTGGCCCCATGCTGGACATGGGCCCCTATTACATCACCGACCTGGTCAATCTGCTCGGCCCCGTGGCCCGCGTCTCGGCCATGTCGTCGCGCCTCCGGACCGAGCGCACCATCACGTCCGAGCCCAAGAAGGGCCAGGTCATGCCGGTGCATATCGACACCCATGTCACCGGGTCACTGGGCTTTGCCAATGGCGCGATCGTCCAGATCGCCATGAGCTTCGACGTTGCCGCGCACAAGCATGTTCCGCTCGAGCTTTACGGCACCGAACAGACCCTGATCGTGCCCGACCCCAACTTCTTCGGCGGCGAGGTCGAGCTGCGCAAGCGCGGTCGCGACGAGCCGTGGACCCCGGTCAAGGTCGAGGCGCCCTATGCCGACGGCAATTACCGCTCGCTCGGGGTCGCCGATATGGCTGCCGGCATTCTCGAGAACCGGCCGCATCGCGCCAATGGCGACCTGGCCCTGCATGTCCTCGAAGTGATGGAAGCCTTCGAACACGCCGCGCGCGAGGGCCGCACGATCGAGATCAAGACCCCGGTCACGCGTCCGGCGCCGCTGTCCGAGAGCCTCAAGGACGGCAGATTGGGCTGATCGGGAAATCCATCCACGTATACCGCAGTCCCCGGGCCTGACCCGGGGACCGTTCTTGCGAAGGCCAGCCCCCGCCCAGCCCTAGATGTCGTGTCAAGCTGGTGACAAAGCCGTCGCGCTTGACCATAGTGTGCCCGGTTTCAATAGCGGCAAGGGTGGCTGATGCCCGAAAAGGTCAATCTCAAAGCCTATTTCGAGCGAATCGGCTTTGCCGGTTCCATTGCCCCGACACTGGCGACGCTGGACCTGCTGCATGCCCTGCACCCCGCCACCATCCCGTTCGAAAACCTCTCGCCGCTGATGGGCGACCCGGTTGCGCTCGATCAGCCGAGTCTCGAAAGGAAGCTGCTGAGCGAGAGGCGCGGCGGCTATTGTTTCGAACATAATCTATTGTTCATGCGCATGCTCCAGGACCTCGACTTCGTCGTGCGCCCGCTGCTCGCACGCGTGGTCTGGACCAATCCAGACGGCGCCAACCGGCCACCCAGTCACCTGCTGCTGCTGGTCGAGGTCAATGGCCAGAACCACATCGCCGATGTCGGCTTCGGGGGCCTGACCCTGACAACGCCCCTCCGGTTGAGGGCCGATGTGGAGCAATCGACGCCGCATGAAACCTTCCGCCTCACCGGTGGCGACCCGGACTGGACGCTCGAAGTCCAGATCGGGGAGGACTGGAAGCCGGTCTATATGTTTTCGCTCGATGCGGTGAGCCTGGAGGAGATCGAGCCGATCAACCTGGCGATCGCCACCGACCCGGCCTCGCCATTCACCCACGAGTTGCGCGTGGCCCTGGCACCGAGCGGCAAGCGCCTCAAGCTGCACAATACCAGCCTCACCATCCAACCGGTTGAGGGCGAGGCAGAAAAGCGCAACATCGGCACGATGGAAACGCTGCGCTCCGTGCTGACCACCGAGTTCGGACTGGTCCTACCCAGTGACAAGCGGCTGGAGCCGGCCCTGGCGCGCCTGCTGCCGCCGGCAGAAGCGCCCGCCGGGTAAGCGATGGCGCCGGTCCCCGTCCCTACGGACAAGCTCTTCGAGTTTGCCACTTTCGATGCCTTCTATGCCTGGCTGCGGGACAACCATGCCAGCGTTGACGAGGTCTGGATCCGCATCTTCAAGAAGAACGCGGGCAAGCCGACCATCACCCCGACAGAGGCAATCGACGCCGTGCTCTGCTGGGGCTGGATCGACGCCATCCGGAAGAGCTGGGACGAGGAATCCTATGTCCAGCGCTATTGCCCGCGCCGCCCAAAATCGGTGTGGAGCCAGGTCAATCGCGACAATGTCGCGCGCCTTGTCGAGCAGGGCCTGATGACCGAGCATGGCTTCGTTCACGTCGAGGCCGCAAAGGCGGACGGGCGGTGGGAAGCGGCCTACAAGACGACGCAGGAGCCGCCCGCCGACCTGCTGGCCGCCATTGCCGCCGACCCGGCGGCGCAGCGGACCTATGAGGGGCTTTCCGCGCAGAACCGCTTCGCCCTGACCTTTCGCACCCTTTCGCTCAAGACCGAGGCGGGGCGGAAGAAGAGGATCGGCGAGTTCGTGGCCATGCTCGCGCGGGGCGAGACCATCTATCCGCAAAAGGCCAAGCCATGACGGAAGGTGCACACCAGGTCTGGGGCGTCTTCCTGCGCGGCATCAACCTGGGCAAGCGTCAGATGAAGATGGCTGAGCTCAAGACCTGCCTCGAAGCGGCCGGGTTCTCCAATGTGAAGACGGTGCTGGCGAGCGGCAATGTCCGCCTTTCTGGAGAGGGCATCGAGGCGGGCATCAAGGCGCGGATCGAAAAGGCCATCAAGGATCAGTTCGGCTTCGACGTCGGCGTCGTGCTGCGCTCGGGAGAGGAATTGGCCTCCATGCTGGCCGGGCACCCATTCAATGCTGTCGACCCCGAGGCCGACCTCGCCCGACACGTTCTGATGTTCGACCAAGACCTGCCAGGGGACATCAGCATCGAAAGCCGCCCGGGCGACACTGAAATCCTCCGGATCGATCGTCGCGACCTCTACATTGCTGCCTATCGCCAGCCCAATGGGCGCTATACAGAGCATGTGGAAGAGGTGCTCAAGCCGCTTTATCAAAGGCTGGGCAAGGGCAATCTCGACACGATGCGCAACTGGAATACGATCGAAAAGATTCTCAAATGATCACCGTCTTCGGCTCCACCAATCTCGACCAGATCGGCACCGTCTCCCGCCTGCCCAGGCCGGGCGAGACCGTCGCCGGCGGCACTTTTTCGATGGCTCCGGGCGGCAAGGGAGCCAACCAGGCGCTGGCGGCGCGGCGGGCCGGGGCCGAAGTGCGCCATGTCTCGGCGGCCGGCGACGATGCTTTTGCCGACCTGGCGCTGGACCTGCTCAAGACGGGCGGGGTCGATCTTTCGCACCTGCGCAAGGCGGAAGCCGCGACCGGCATTGCCATGATCTTCGTCGATGCGGCGGGCGAGAATGTCATCGCCATCCTGCCCGGCGCCAATGGCACGGTGAGTCCCGAGGATGCGACACGCGGGCTGGCCGATCTCAAGGCCGGCGATACCGTTCTGGTGCAGCAGGAAGTGCCGCAGGCCGCTACCCGCAAGGCGCTGGAAATCGCCCGTCAGAAGGGCGCGCGCTCCATACTCAATACAGCGCCCTTCCTGCCCGATACGGCCAAGCTGGCGCCCCTGGCCGACATTGTCGTGGCCAATGAAACCGAATTTTCCCTGCTCACCGGCCGGCCCATCGACCAGCTTGACGCGGCCATGCAGGATTGGGTCAACCAGACCGGCCGCACCATCGTGGTGACCCTGGGACCCGAGGGCGCCCGCGCCCGCACACCAGATGGCCCCATTGCCGTGCCCGCCCACAAGGTCAAGCCGGTCGATACCGTGGGCGCTGGCGACACGTTCTGCGGTTACCTCGCCGCCGGGCTCGATGCCGGCCACGATCTCAAGACAGCGCTCCGCCGCGCTGCCATTGCCGGGAGCCTTGCTTGCTTGAAGCCCGGCGCGCAGCCGGCCATCCCGATGAAGGCCGACGTGGACGCCATAGCCGGCTGAGGCCGGTGACTTTCCTGGCGCCATATCCTAGAGCGCTTTCAGCAAAAGTGGACACCACTTTTGCGGTTCGAAAGCGGGACAAATCAAAGAAGTAGAGCTCTCGTTCTGATTACATCAGAACGAGAAATGCTCTAGTCTCCCCTGGCATTTCCGGTGCCGGAGGAGACCGCCATGGCGCTGTTTCTCGCCACGCTCTTGATGAAGGGCGAAAACGTCACCCGCTTCCGCGCCCTGCCCAAGGCGGAGCAGGACGCGGTGGATGCCAAGGGCCTGCCCGAATGGGAGGCATGGGAAAAGCGCCATGCCGCCTCGATCATCAACAAGGGTGGCATGGTGGGCAAGACCACCCGCATCTCCCGCGACGGCACTATCGCGCCGGCCGTCAACGATTTTTGTGGCTATGTGATCGTCGAGGCGGAGACGGCCGAGGCGGCCGCCGCGCTCTTTGCCGACCACCCGCACATCACCACATTCCCTGGAGATGCGGTGGAAATCATGCCCTTTGTGGCTGGGCCCGAGCTTTAGGCCTCTGACGCGAAGGCGCCGGCCACGGCCTCGATGAAGGTCCGGACCCGACGCGGCACCAGATGCCGCGAGGGATGGACTGTATGGATGGGCAAGGTGGGTAGGGGCCAGTCGGGCAGCAGCGACAGCAGCCGGCCAGCGGCGATGTCGTCGTCGACGAGACTGGCCGGAAGATAGGCTAGGCCGGCGCCGTCAACGGCCAGAAGCCGCTGCGCTTCGCCGCTGTCGACCTCGATGGCACCCGATACATCCACCGTCACCCGCTGCCCCTCGGAATCGACAAAGATCCAGCGGTTGCGGGGCACGAGGTTGAGATTGATGATGCAGCGGTAGCGCGTGAGATCGGCCAGCTGCATCGGCGCGCCGTGCCGGGCGACAAAGTCCGGGGCACCGACCAGGGCAAAGCGATAGGTGCCGATCCGTCGCGCCACCAGCGAGGAGGCCGGCAATTCGCCCACCCGAATGGCCAGGTCAAAGCCCTCGGTGACGAGATCGACCCGTCTGTCCGAGAGGCTCATCTCGAAGACGACGCCGGGATGATCCTCGGTGAAGCGGGCGATAATCCCCGGCAGCCGGCGCGCGCCCAGCGTGGTTGGCGCCGTCAGGCGGATGCGGCCATTGAGGTCGCCCGTCTCCGCGCATTCGGACAGCGCCTCAGCGGCTTCCAGCACGGCTTCCGCCCGACCAAGGAACCGGCGCCCCTGCTCGGTCAACCGCTGGCTGCGCGTCGTGCGCTCGATCAGCTTGAGCTGGTACTGCGCTTCGAGGGCCTGGATGCGCCGCCCGACCATGGCCGGTGACAGGTTGAGCTGCCGCGCGGCATGGGCAAAGCTGCCCAGACGTGCCGCGGTGACGAAGGTGCGCAGGACCTCGATCTCGCTCATCCGATACTCATCTGCAATTATGTTCCACACATTCATGCAATTCTGATGCGAAACTGCAAGGCGTATATCGGGGCTCAGCAAATGCTCAACAGGAGACCGACATGACCACCACCGCAATCATTGGCCTGGGCAAGATGGGCAAGGGCCTCGCCAAGCGCCTCGCCGGGAAGACCGACCTGATCCTGGCCAGTCGCGACAGTGCCGCCGCCGCCGCTTTCGCCGCCACCCTGCCGGCCGGCGTCACCGTGCTCGACCAAAACACCGCCATCGCCCGGGCCGATATCGTCGTGGTCGCCCTGCCCTATGCCGCCGCGCTGGATTTCGTGCGCAGCACCGACCTTTCCGGCAAGGTCGTGGTCGACATCAGCAATCCGCTCAAGCCCGATTTCTCGGGCCTCA
>CBFGPB010000030.1:0-14883 GCA_965650545.1 uncultured Devosia sp.
GGTCCAGCGGCTCGCGCGAGCGGCTTTCAAGAACCCAGAGCATTTCGGCGATAACAGACATGGCATGGTCCCGCGTGTGAGGCGGGTAGTCTATGCCATGATCAACTAAGGTCCACTTGATCGTGCTTGTCGTCGGCAACTGTCGTGTCAGCGATCTGCGCCTGGAGTGCCCGCATGATTTGCAGCATCTGTCCGGAGGCGAGCAGGCCGGGTCCCAGCGGGCCCGAGCGGTCTTCCCCCACTGCGGGCAAACGGCGTAGCGCCTCCCGCACCGCCTGCGACATCTGCTTCACCTGCCACTGGATTTCCAAAGCTATGGCGTGGGGATCTTCTGGGGCGGAGAGGCCCACGGCCTTGGCCGCGTAGGCTGCGGCTCCCAGGGCGTGCGCTCCCATATGGCACACTGCTGACGCCTGGCCCGCCGCCCGGGCCGCTGCGGCAGCTGCTGGCCCTGAAGTCTCACGTGCGGCACTACCGCCGCCGAAGCGTTTCCGGATTTCGGTAGCCGTATCCAATTCGCCACGTGCGAACGCTCGTGTCCGATCGATCGCCTCCCTCGGGCGACTGTCACCAGGAGAAGCATCCTCGAATAGCCAAAGCACCCGCTCTGCACAATCTGCTGCCCACGCGGCCACCAGCCGCCGATCGGCTTCGCTCAGTGTTTGGGATGATCCAGCCATGCGCGGCCAATATCATGCGGCGCATGGCATTGAAAAGTCGTGGCCCTAGCGATGCCCGACCATGGCGAAAAACCGGTCCTGTTCGACGCGGTCTTCGGCGAAGACGCCGGTGAAACGGTGGGTGACGGTCTTGACGTCATGAGCCTTTACGCCGCGCATGGTCATGCACATGTGCTCGGCTTCGAGCATGACGGCGGCGCCGCGCGGCCCGAGGTTTTCGTTGATGGCGTCGATGATCTGCGCCGTCATGGTTTCCTGGGTCTGGAGGCGCCTTGCATAGACTTCCACCAGCCGAGCGAGCTTGGAGAGCCCGACGACCCCATCATGGGGCAGGTAGGCGATGTGGGCCTGGCCGTAGAAGGGCACCATGTGGTGCTCGCAATGGGCATAGAAGGGAATGCCCTTCACCAGAACCAGATCGTCGTAGCCGCCTACCTCCTTGAAGGTCTTCGACAGGACTTCGCCGGCATCCTGGTCGTAGCCGGCAAACAGTTCGCCATAGGCCTTGGTGACCCGGGCGGGTGTCTCCAGCAGGCCTTCGCGATGCGGATCGTCCCCGGCCCAGGCAATCAGGGTCCGGACAGCGGCTTCAGCTTCTTCGCGACTGGGGCGAGCGACGGGAGCGCTGGCGACGGTGGGGGTCGTCAGTGACTTAACTCGTGCGTCCATGGGGTCCGGCTCCTTGCGTTGCAACCACTGTCTACTACGCGACGAATGGCGCGTCAGATTTCGACAGGAGCACAAACTCCTGACAGTCGGATGGAGACCTCCTATATAGAAGCGGAACGAGACCGGAACAAGAAACAGAATTGTCACGCAGATGGAGCTGAGCGATCTCTATTCCGAAAAGATCCTCGATCTGGCAGGAAACGCCCGCCAGCCGCCACGCCTTGCCGCGCCGGACGCGACAGCCCGGAAGGTGAGCCGCGTCTGCGGATCGGTGATCGAGGTGGATGTAGTGGTCCGCGACGGCGTGATCGAGAACTATGGCCACGACATCTCCGCCTGTGCGCTGGGGCAGACTTCGGCCGCCATTGTGGCCCGCGAAATCGTCGGCACGTCTGTCGAGGAGTTCCTGTCCGTTCGCCAGTCCATGCACGACATGCTCAAGGCCGATGGCGCGCCTCCCTCGGGCAAGTGGGGCGACCTCAGATATCTTGAGCCGGTGCGGGAATACCCGGCCCGGCATGTTTCGACGTTGCTGGTTTTCGATGCGGTGGCTGCGGCACTGGAAAAGCTCGAGTCATCTCAAGCGGTTGCGGCGGCGCGGTGATGAAGCGATTCACCGACTTCATGTGGCGAGTCATCGACTGGCCGTTCAAGATTGCGGCGGTGTTCCTGATCACGCTCTACCGGTACACGCTCTCGGCATTCGTGGGGCGGACCTGCCGGCATCTGCCGACCTGTTCGGAATATACCCGGGACTCGATCTGGAAATTCGGATTCTGGCCCGGCGGCTGGATGGGATTGGCCCGGTTCTGGCGCTGCCGGCCGGGCGGTACGCATGGCTACGACCCGGTGCCGGAGACGCTGCCGGAAGCCGGGAGGTGGTACCTGCCTTGGCGGTATGGGCGGTGGCGGGGCGAAAAGCATGAGCATGCCTAGGGGCGGGCCCGCCGTAGTGAGATAGCGTACCCAGCCCAGGGCCACGTAAAGGCTGGAATTGTTATCCATTCATGCTAAGCAGCGGCCTCGCGCCATTTCTGGCGCGAATAACCGATTTCAATGGAGACTCCAAATGTCGATCAAGGTGACGTTCCCCGATGGTGCTGCTCGCGACTATTCGCGCGGCACTACCGGCACCGAGATCGTGGAAAGCATCTCCAAGTCGCTGGCCAAGAAGACGGTGGCGATGAAGTGGAACGGCGTGCTGTCCGACCTCAGCGATGCGCTTGAGGGCGACGGCAGAATAGAGTTCGTGACGCGCGACTCCGGGTCGAAGGACGTGCTGGAGCTGATCCGGCACGACGCTGCCCACGTGCTGGCCGAGGCCGTGCAGGAACTCTGGCCCGATACCCAGGTGACGATCGGCCCGGTGATCGAGAACGGCTTCTATTACGACTTCTATCGTGAGGCCGGCCCGTTCACGGAAGACGAGTTGCGCGTCATCGAAAAGAAGATGGCGGAGATCATCGATCGCGGCGCGGCTTTCACCAAGGAAGTCTGGAGCCGCGACCAGGCCAAGGACTGGTTTGCCGCCAAGGGCGAGGCCTTCAAGGTGGAATTGGTGGATGCCATTCCCGCGGACCAGTCGATCAAGATGTACAAGCAGGGCCAGTGGATGGACCTCTGCCGCGGTCCGCACATGCGCTCGGTCAAGGATGTGGGCCAGGCGTTCAAGCTGACCAAGGTGGCGGGCGCCTATTGGCGTGGCGACAGTAACCGCGAAGTGCTGAGCCGCATCTACGGCACGGCCTTTGCCACCAGGGAAGAGCTCGAGGCCTATCTCCACATGATGGAAGAGGCGGAAAAGCGCGACCATCGCAAGATCGGCCGCGACCTCGACCTGTTCCACCTGCAGGAGGAAGCACAGGGCTCGGTGTTCTGGCATCCGCGTGGCTTTGTCATCTACAACCAGATGGAAGCCTATATCCGTCGGCGACTGAACAAGTCGGGCTATGTCGAGGTCAAGACGCCGCAGTTGATGCATGCCAAGTTCTGGGAGCAGTCCGGGCACTGGGGCAAGTATCGCGAGAACATGTTCGTGGTGCCCGATGCTATTCCCAATACGGATGAAGATGGTCCGGTTCTGACGGAGGAGGCCGAGTATCTGGCCCTCAAGCCGATGAACTGCCCGGCGCATGTGCAGATCTTCAACCAGGGCATCAAGTCCTACCGCGATCTGCCTCTGCGCATGGCGGAATTCGGCTGTTGCCATCGCAACGAGGCGCATGGTGCGCTGCATGGGCTGATGCGCGTGCGGCAGATGACGCAGGACGACGCGCATATCTTCTGCCGCGAGGACCAGATCCAGAGCGAGACCGAGCATTTCGTGCATCTGCTCTATTCGGTTTATGAGCATCTGGGTTTTGACAATGTGGTCATCAAGCTCGCCACGCGTCCCGAAAAGTTCGGTGGCACGATCGAGCGCTGGGATGCGGCGGAGAAGGCACTGGGCGATGCGCTGCGCGCCACCGGCTATGACTTCGAGATCGCCGAGGGCGAGGGTGCCTTCTATGCGCCCAAGCTGGAATTCCACCTCAAGGACGCCATCGGCCGGTCCTGGCAGGTCGGCACGCTGCAGCTCGATTACGTGCTGCCCGAGCGCCTCGGCGCCACCTATGTGGCCGAGGACGGTTCGCGCCAGTATGCGGTGATGCTGCATCGCGCGATCCTGGGATCGCTGGAGCGGTTCATCGGCATCCTGATCGAGAACCATGCCGGCAAGATGCCGATGTGGCTGTCTCCGACCCAGGTCGTGGTGGCCACCATCGTTTCGGAGGCGGATGAGTATGCCGAGAAGCTGGTGCGCCAGCTTCGCGATGCGGGCATTCGCGCCGAGATCGACACGCGCAACGAGAAGATCAACTACAAGGTGCGCGAGCACTCGGTGCAGAAGGTGCCGCTGATGTTCGTGGTCGGCAAGCGCGAGGCCGAGGAAGGCACGGTTTCCGTGCGTCGACTTGGCACCGAGGGGCAGAAGGTCGAACCGTTCATGGATGCGCTGGTCTCCCTGATGGCGGAGGCGACGCCGCCGGACCTCAAGGACGCCGCGAAGGCCGCCTGATGCCCCAGCGTCCATCCAATCGCGAGATGAAGGCCCTCTATCATCTGGGCGAGGACAAGGTCCTCGGCCCGGATGACTTCAAGGATGTCGGCGAAAAGGTCTTCGCCGGCATGCTCAAGAAGAAATGGGTGGAGGAAGTGGCGCCGGGCAAGTTCCGGACGACGGAAAAGGGACGCATCATCCACGACGAGGAAGTCTACTTCACCGGCCGCTGGAAGCGCTGATCGGGGGAAGTGGCATGGCGGACCCGATCCAGATCACCCGGACCGTCGCCATCGACCCTGCGGAACTCGATGAGAGCTTCGTGCGCGGGTCCGGTCCCGGCGGGCAGAATGTCAACAAGGTGGCGAGCGCGGTGCAGCTGCGCTTCGACCTCGTCAATTCCCCCAATATTCCCGAGCCGATGAAGCGGCGCGTCGCGGCGCTGGCGGGCAGCCGCCTGACCAAGGAGGGAATGATCGTCATCACCTCCAATTCGCATCGCGACCAGCCCCTCAACCGGGCCGAAGCGCTGGCGCGCCTCGTGGCACTGCTGCGCGAAGGGGCGCATCCGCCCAAGCCGAGGGTGGCGACACGGCCGACCCTGGCGTCAAAGAAGCGGCGGCTGGACAGCAAATCGGTTCGCTCCTCCGTCAAGAAGATGCGCACCCGCCCCGCGGGAGACGAGCACTAGATTTTCCTGCCGATGCAGGACAGGGTTGCATTTCATCAGATGGTTTTGATCTTGCTTTAGTGGTCCTTTGGACTGATCCGAGAGGACTGGCCGTCCGTCCAAAGATGACGCCGCGCGCTAACGGAGAATGATCCGATGAGAATTGCAGTTGTTGGATCAGGCTATGTCGGGCTGGTGACGGGTGTCTGCCTTGCCGATTTCGGGCATGAAGTGATTTGCGTCGACAAGGAGGCGGGCAAGATCGCCGCGCTGGCGCGCGGGGAAGTTCCGATCTTCGAGCCTGGCCTGGCGGAACTGGTCAAAGCCAATCTGGGTGCCGGTCGGCTGGTGTTCACAACGGAACTGGCCTCGGCTGTCGCCGGAGCGGAAGTGGTCTTTATCGCGGTTGGCACGCCCAGCCGCCGTGGCGATGGCCATGCCGATCTGACCTATGTCTATGCGGTGGCCCGCGAAGTGGCCGCCGCGGTGACCGGCTTTACGGTCGTGGCCACCAAATCCACCGTACCGGTCGGCACCGGGGACGAAGTCGCGCACATCATCGCCTCCGTCAATCCCGATGCCGATGTGGCCGTTGTCTCCAACCCCGAATTCCTGCGCGAGGGCGCCGCCATCGAGGATTTCAAGCGTCCGGACCGCATTGTCATCGGCCTTGATGATGAACGCGCCCGCGAGGTGATGACCGAGGTCTATCGGCCGCTCTATCTCAACCAGGCACCGCTCCTCTTCACCGATCGCCGCACGTCGGAACTGATCAAATATGCCGCCAACGCTTTCCTCGCGATGAAGATAACCTTCATCAACGAAGTGGCCGACCTTTGCGAGGCAGCCGGGGCCAATGTGCAGGAAGTGGCGCGGGGCATTGGCCTCGACGGCCGGATCGGCTCGAAGTTCCTTCATGCCGGACCGGGATATGGCGGCTCCTGCTTTCCCAAGGACACGACAGCCCTGGTCAAGATCGGGCAGGATTTCGGTAGCCCCATGCGGCTGGTCGAAACCACCGTGTCGATCAACGACCAGCGCAAGCGCGCCATGTCACGCAAGGTGATTGCCGCTTGCGGCGGGGATGTGCGCGGCAAGACCATCGGCATTCTTGGGCTGACATTCAAGCCCAACACCGACGACATGCGGGAAGCGCCCTCGCTCGATATCATCCGCGGCCTGCAGGACCGCGGAGCGCGTATCGTTGCCTTCGACCCCCAGGGTATGGCAGCGGCCCGCGATCTGGTCGAGAATGTCACCTTCGCCGAAAGCGCCTATGGCGTGGCCGAGGGGGCGGATGCGGTGGTGCTGGTCACGGAGTGGAACGAGTTCCGTTCGCTCGACCTGGAGCGGCTGAAGTCAGCCATGGCGTCCCCGACCTTCATTGACTTGCGCAATGTCTATCGTCCGCACGAAATGCGCCGCCATGGCTTCACTTATGTCAGCGTGGGCCGTCCCGATACGGGGCAGGACGAGCACGTTCCGGCAGCGGCCGAATAGCGGTGGAAGCGGGGCGGGATGGGCGTTCCGGTCTTGAGTTGCGGGTCGCGAACACGACGCCCTGCAAGTTACCCGTGCTGCGCGCGGGCAGTGTTTCTGTAGGAGCAAGAAGATGGCCTTAGGCAGCAGTCTCAAGTTCGGTACCAGTGGGCTTCGAGGTCTATCGGTGGAACTTGAGGGACAGGCGGCTCGCCAGTATGTGGCGGCTTTCCTGCGCCATCTCGGTGTGTCCGGGGCAAGGCCGGTGAGCCGGGTCTTCCTTGGGCGGGATTTCCGCCCGTCGAGTCCGGCCATTCTGGGCGACTGCGCCGCTGCCGTGGTCGCCGCGGGCCTGGAGCCGGTCGATTGCGGCGCCTTGCCCACGCCGGCACTGGCGCTGCATGCCATTGCCAATGGGGGGGCGGCGATCATGGTGACGGGCAGCCACATTCCCGCTGACCGGAACGGGCTCAAATTCTATCTGCCCAGTGGCGAGATCAGCAAAGCCGACGAGGCCGGAATTGTTGCGGCCCTCGATGGCGCGGAAGTGCCCGGCACTCTCGAAAAGGCGACTGATGAAGCCGATGCCGCCACACGGCGCTATTTCGGGCGCTTCACCTCACTGCTGCCCGAGAATGCCCTGGCCGGCCGCCGCATTGGCGTGTTCGAGCATTCTACGGTCGCGCGTGACCTGATTGGTCAGGTGCTGCGCCATTTCGGTGCGGAAACGATCGGCCTCGGGCGCATCGAGGGCTTCGTGCCGGTGGATACCGAAGCTTTCGGTGACGAAGTCTTTGCGCCAATTCCCGGATGGATACGAGAACACGGCCTTGATGCGGTCGTTTCCGCCGATGGCGATGGGGACCGGCCCTTGCTCGTGGACGAGAAGGGCCAGTTCATCCGTGGCGACGTGCTGGGGCTGCTGGCCGCTCGGTATCTTGAGGCCGATTGCGTGGTGACGCCCGTCACCTCCAATTCGGCGATCGAAGACCTGGGCGTCTTCCCCTCGGTTCTGCGCACCCGTGTCGGGTCACCATTCGTGGTCGCGGCGATGGAAGCGGCCAGCGGCGCCGTGATCGGCTTCGAGGCCAATGGCGGTACATTCGTGGGGCAGGGCGTTTCGGCCAATGGCCACTCCCTGGAGCCGCTGGTGACGCGCGACGCCATCCTGCCCATGCTCTGTGCCTTGGGTGAAAGCGCGCGCGTGGACGAGCCGTTATCCAGGGTCGTTTCGGCCCTGCCGCTCCAGCATGCGGTTGCGGACCGGCTGCAGAACATTCCCAGCGAGCGCAGCGCGGCTTTCCTCGACCGGCTTCGCAATGCCGAGGGTTATGCGGCCAGCACGTTCGGGCCCTATGGCCTGTCGCGCCGCGCCGATATCGATGGCCTTCAGTTCTGGACCGGCGAGGGCGACATGGTGCATTTCCGTGCGTCCGGCAATGCGCCGGAATTGCGCTGCTACGTAGAGGCCCGCTCGCCCGAAAAGGCGCGGGAGCTGCTCGACTGGGGCCTGAGCGTCGCGGCTCGCGAAACGGCCCAATAGCAGAAGGGCCGCTCCGAGGAGCGGCCCTTTGCCTGTCGCCAGTGCCTGCTACTTGGCTTCCGCGGTGATGTTGACCTTGCCGAGGAGGGTGGTCGGGTCTTCTTCCGCTTCCATGAAGTCCATCATCCCCAGGCCGGGATCGGTCTTGGCCTCGATGCCGATGACCAGCGTCTTGGCATTGCCGGAGACGAAGGCATTGATCGCGTCGCCGAGCTTGGCGGCATCGGCCGCTCCGGCCATCATGCTGATGACAGTGCCCTGGGCGAGCCCGGCAAAGACCGGGCGCAGGGAGGCCGGGTCGGCCCCCTGTTCGGCAGCCACGACGGCCAGAATGATATCGGAAAGACCTGCATCGGTGACGGTCAAGTCAAGTTCCTTGACCGCAAGACCCATGCCCGCGGCCATCGCCACATCGTTGTCGAGCGCGAACAGGTCCTCCGTCGCATTGGTGACAAGCCCGGCAATCAGGACGCTCGCCAGGTCAGCGCCGTTCAGGGACACTTCTTCGACGACGATGGTGTCGTTGGCTTCATCCCAGGCGGCAGCGACGCGGAAGCCTGCGTCGATACTGGTAATGCCCAGAGCGCGGAGTTGTTCAAAAGACTCATCACCGCTATCGGCCGGAATTTCGGCCTGGATGCCCGAGGCGGAGACATCGAGGTCGGTGGGGATGCCGTTGAGATAGCTGGCCAGCGACAGGTCGAAGGCTCCGACCTTGGCCTGGATGCGGGTATCGGGGGCGTCCGGATCGGGAATGTCGATGTCCAGACCGGTCAGGGAGAAGCCCTCCATGGCCGGGATCAGGCCGCGGGCATTGGCTTCGAGCCAGGCCTCGTCGACCTCGGCTGGCGCGCCTTCGAGCGTGGCAATGGTCGTCGTCAAGTCCATCGGCTTGAAGGTGAAATTGTCGAGGGTCATGAACCCGTCGTTTTCGACATCGATGGACAAGCCATCCATGGTGATTGCCGGGTAGAGGCCCGGGCTCATGCCGCCCATGGACATGCCGGCTACGGCAAAGGTCATGGCCTGACCCTCGTCATTGGTGCCTTCGCAGTCGACGCCGTCGAAAGTCACTTCGGAGGTTTCAAAGGCCGTAAGGATGTCGGCATACATCTTGAGGAACTTGCCCATGAGCACCGGGTCGACGGTGTCCGGGTTGTCGTCCATGGCCTGGGCGATGGCCATCATTTCGGCAAAGGACGTCTTGAGGGGGCGCGCCTTGAATTCAGCCCCGCTGACGCCGCCGATCGTGCAGGAGACCTCTTCGGAGACGAGCGTGCCGCCTTCGGCGACGAGATCGGTGTAGATGACTTCAAGTTCGGTCTGTCCACCCGCATCGACGAGGCCATAGACGCCAAGAATGCCGCCAATGTCGAGATTGGCCGCGGACATGGCGCCGAAGTCGGAGGTGACATCGTCCGCGACCAGACTGATGCTTTCAATGCTCACGGTGCCGGCCTTGCCATCGACCACGTCGTTCAGCAGCACGCCGGCCAGGGTGATCGTGGCCTCCTGCGAAGATCCATCGGATTCAGAGGAGACGCTGACGACAATCTCGGGGACCGAAATGCTGGTGGCATCGAGTGCCGCCAGTTCCTCGGCGTGTCCGGCGATATTACCGCTCAGGACGTCGGCCAGAATGTCATCGGACACATTGGCGTCGACGGCATCGATGCTTGGAATGTCAACGCTATAGTCGACCTGCATCTCGGAGCTTGTGGCTGGTGCCGGCTTGACCTTCTCCTTGGCCAGCACCGCAGTCTGGGGCAGGGCAACGCCCAGCAGACACGTCGCCGCGACGGTGGAAACGATCGTGCGGACGCGCTTGTCATTCAACATGGTTTTCTCCCGTTCCATGCTCTTCAATCTTCGGGCATCAGAGGGTCCGTCCTGGCGGAGCGTTGACCGTGACCGCGTGCGAGAACAAAGACCTGCCTGCGGGGGGACGTCAAGTTGCCTCGCCAAGAAGCGAAAGATCAGCCGGAATAGACGCTGGTCAGAAGCTCGATTTCCCGCGGGCTTCCTGGCTGGATCTCAATCTCCCGGTTGAAGACCTGGTCACCCAGCTTGGCCAGAACCAGATACTCTCCCTGGGCCAGTACGGTCGAGGGGAAGGCCCCGCGGTCGCTGAAGACGGTGGCGCCGTCTGCCGTCTTGACGGTCCATTCCACGTCGGCGATGGCCTCGCCCCCTTCCTCGGAAACCAGCTTGAAGGAAACCTCGGCGGCGTGGTGGTAGAGGGTCGCGTCCGTCAACTGACCCGGCTCGACGCGAAGGTCGGCGCGGACCTCCGCGTTGATCGTGCCGAAGCGCGAGACGATGTGATAGGTGCCTGCGTTGAGGGTCACGATCTCGTTGGGCGGCAGGTTGTCCGCGATCAGAGCGCGGCCAGCCTCGGCGCCGCCGGTATAGATGTCGAAATGCAGAAGCGCCGGCGAGATGGGAATATCGCCGGTGACTGCGGAGTTGAGGCGCAGAGCGCCTGCGTCGAGGATGACATCGAGGCTGTTTTCGCCGGGGACGATCGAGAGCGTTTCGCTGACCTGCGCCTGCCCGTAGGCGACATGCACCACATAGTCGCCCGGCTTCAGCTCGAGCGCGGCATTTCCACCTTCAGCCTTGGCGATGAGCGCCATTTCGCCGCTCTCGTCCGGAGCGCTATCGAATATGCGCCACACCAGTCCCTCGGTGATGGAGGCGCCGTCCTGCGTGATGCGGGCCGAAAGCGTCAGCGCCTGTGGCACGTCGGCCAGGGCGGCGATGGCCTCCGTTGCGGCATTCACTTCGGCCGGCGGTGCCTCCGTGATGGCGTCACGATCGGGCCTCGGGCGGGGCAGGGGCGGGATCTCGACAGCGCCCTGGGCGAAAGCCTGAGGCATGTCGGGAGCCATGCCCAGCCCCAACAGAAGGCTGACCAGGATCACAAACTGTCTTGCCGAATGCATTCACTCTCCTCGTCCGGCACCTGATTGCGACCCGACTCCTACATGCCTAGGCCGCAATTGGGGACAAGCTGTGTCACAGTCCGCGGCGGTTTTGAACCTGATCCTCGCCGTTCACGGATATTTTCCAATAGGGCTTGGATACCAGTGCGTTCGCCGACTATGAGAGACATGAAGGAGCGCTCATGTCAGAAAACCAGGCCGTCATCGACTATCTTCTGTCCCGCCGGTCCGTTGGCCAGGCTTTCCTGCGCGACCCCGGCCCGAGTGCCGACCAGCTCAGCACGATGCTGACCATAGCCACCCGGGTTCCGGACCACGGCAAGCTGACCCCGTGGCGACTGGTCATCTTTGACGGCGACGCCCGGCTGTCGGCGGGAGAGGTGCTCGCGCGGATCGCCCTGGAGAACAATTCCGAGCTCGACGCGGCAAGCCTCGATATCGAAAGACAGCGCTTCATGCCGGCACCCCTGACCGTCGGCGTCATCTCCAGGCCGCAGCCCCATCCCAAGGTGCCCGAGTTCGAGCAAGTGCTTTCGGCCGGCAATGTGGCTTTCAACCTCGTGCATGCCGCTCACGCCATGGGCTTTGCCGCGTGCTGGGTGACGCGCTGGTTCACATTCGATCCGGTGGCCGCCGCGGCCCTGGGCGCCAGGGAGGGCGAGCGCTTCGTGGGATTTGTCCATATCGGGACGCCGACCATCGTGCCCGAGGATCGTCCGCGTCCCGCCCTCGACGAGATCGTCGACTACTGGCAGCCCCCGGTCATGCCTGGTTAACAGTGCGTTAACGGAGGCCGCTGCTAGAATGGGTCATCGATTCGAGAACGATGACTCCATGGGCGTCCAGCCGATTTCCATTTCGCAGAGCCTGGCGAATGCGCTCACCGCCGCGGGGAACCGCAGTGGCGTGGATTTCGGCTACCTGCTGCAGACGGCCATGCGGGAAAGCAGCCTCGATCCGCAGGCGCGCGCCAGCACGTCGTCGGCGGTTGGGCTTTTCCAGTTCCTTGAAGGCACCTGGCTTCAGGTCATGAAGGAAGAGGGGCCAAGGCTGGGCTACCAGTCCTATGCCGACCAGATTTCCAGGACTGCCAGCGGCGACTATGTGGTGACCGACCCCTCGCGGCGCGCACAAATCCTGGGGCTGCGGGAAAACCCCGAAATTGCGGCTGACCTCGCGGCGGCCTTTACCCGTTCCAATGGCGAATATCTGCGCTCAGTCTTCGGGCGGATGCCGAGTGCGGGGGAACTCTATATCGCGCATTTCCTCGGCGCGCAGGGCGCGGAGAAGATGTTCAAGGCCGGGTTGGACAATCCAGACCAGCGCGCCGTCGACCTGTTTCCACGGCAGGCCTCTGCGAACAGGGCCATTTTCTATGATCGGGACGGACAGGCGCGGACCATAAGGCAGGTCTACCAGGTCCTGGTGGCCAAGCATGAAGGCGGCAATGCCGCCTTCGCCGCCCAGCAGATGACCGGCACCGAGGCAGGTTCACAGCCTTCGGCCGAGCCGCCGCTGCCATCGCGCTTCTCGCCGGAGAACATGTCGTTTACAGGCCTATTCAAGACCGAGCCGGAAGGCGCTGGCCAGGACGGGCAGGGCGGATCGGCCTTCTTTACCCAGCTCTACAGCCAATAGACCGAATTGGTCGCATTGCAATCAATCCATTTCAACGCCCGTTAAGAAGTTGGGCGCTTATTGGTGCCGTTCGCATAGGCGAGGCTACGGGAGAGTGTAGATGGCACACCAGTCGCACGTACACATGGGCCACAGGGCGGTCATGCTGCCGCGCGGGCTCGTGGTTGCCGGCCTGGCGCTCCTGTCCTGGGGGCTGGTCGTTGCCGCCTGGCAGGCAATAACGCTGTCCTTCGGTTTTCTGCTCGGCGCCTGACGACCCGTGACCTCCTGGCCCGGCGAGTGACCGCGCCATATTTATGGTGAACCGTTCCTTAAGCCTTGATGGATAGCTTGCTCCCATAGTCGTGGAGTGAGTGATGATCGGTTACAACGCGTTCGCTGAAATGTCTCAGTCGCGCGACAGTGATGTGCGGGGTCGCGCCGCGCATATGGCAGCGCTGGCCTATCTCAATCATCAGGGGCCAGCCGATGAACATGCGGCGCTCTATGCCGCGCTTGTCGGGTTTCTCGATGACTCATCGGTCAAGGTGCGTGCGGCATTGGCCTATGGGCTGTTGCACGCCGAGGCCGCTCCCCGGCCGGTGATGCTGTCGCTCCTGCAGGATAGCGCCGTGATCGCGCGGGCCGTGCTCCAGTATTCTCCCGTGCTTGTGGATGCGGACCTGATACCCATCGCCGTGCAGGCCGACATCTCCACTCTCGTTGCGATTGCCCAGCGTCAGGCCCTGAGCGAAAGGCTGGCGGCGGTGATGATTGCAAGGGGCGATCGTGGTCTCACGCTGAGGCTGTTGCGGCGGACGGATGTCCCGGTTCCGGCCCAGGTTCTCGCGGCGCTCGCGGAGTCTGCTGCAGATGACGCGGAAATGCGCGGAGTCCTGCTCGCCCGCGACGACTTGCCGGCACAGGGCCGCCTGGTTCTGGTGCGCCAGGTGACGGCGAGCCTGGCCGCGTGCCGCCTCGTCAAGGGAGCGCTTTCCAGTGACCGGCTCACCCGATTGATGCGTGACGGTTCGGATACGGCCGTGGCGGCGATCGGGGAGTCGGAAAGCGAAACAGACCGCGCGGACTACGTGGAGACCCTGGTCGGCACCGACCAGCTCAACGCGCGGTTGCTGCTGCATGCAATGGTGACGGGCAGGGTGATGTTCTTCGCCGCCTGTGTTGCCGAACTGGCCAGGACGGGAAGCCGCAAGGTCTTTACGCTGCTTGAGAGCGGTAGCCGTCCTGCCCTCAACGCCCTCTTCACGCGGTGCGGCCTGTCTCCCGCCACCAGCAGCCTGCTGGTTCGCCTCGTCATGCTGGCCCGTACCGCTGACCTCGCGGACGACCTGGCCGCCCGTCACTATGTCATTACGGCGCTGACCGAGGAACTCATCGCCGAGTATCAAGGCGCCATACCCCTCGAACTGGAGGAGGCGTTCAGTTACCTCAATGGCCAGAATATTGCGCTGGCCCGAAAGGCCGCGCGCGGGGTGATGGCGGCATTCGCCATGAATGCCGAGGCTGTCATGAACCTGCCGGCCGCCGCTCTGCAGCGGCAGCTTCCGGCCGCGTGACCGTCAAAAACGGAACTGCTCGCTGAGAACCCGTTCCTCGAGGCTGGTCCCAGGATCGAAGAGGAGCGTGACGCCGTGCGAGCGATCTTCCCGAACCGTTACCTCGATCACATTCTGGAATTCGACGTTGTCGGCCACGGCACTGACGGGGCGCTTGCTGGATTCGCGCGTGACGAACTTGACCTCGGCCCGATTGGACAGGATCGCACCCCGCCAACGGCGCGGGCGGAACGGAGAAATCGGCGTCAGCGCAAGCAGGGGCGCTTCGATGGGCAGGATTGGGCCATGGGCGGACAGGTTATAGGCAGTCGAGCCGGCGGGAGTGGCGAGCAGGGCCCCGTCGCAGATCAGCTCATCAAGCCTGACTTCCCCGTCCACGAGAATCTGAAGCTTCGCCGCCTGATAGGTCGAGCGGAAGAGTGAGACCTCGTTGATGGCCAAGGCAGTCCGGGTGTTCCCCGATGCGTCCAGCACCGTCATTGCCAGGGGGTAGATGACCGTGCGCTGGCTGGCCGCAAGGCGCTCGTCCAGGGCCGCTTCGCTGAAGGCGTTCATGAGAAAGCCGACCGATCCGAATCAGGTGCTCTACCAACTGAGCTATACCGGCCTGGCGCGGCATGTATCATCGTGTCCCCTGCGCCGCAAGCCAATTGGACGGTCTGC
>CBFGPB010000031.1:0-14455 GCA_965650545.1 uncultured Devosia sp.
ATTGATCGAGCAGCGCCTTGAACTTGAACATGACGCGCGCCCGCTTCATCGGCGGCGTGGCGCCCCAGGCCACCTGGGCCTTGACGGCGCTGGCAACAGCGGCGTTCAGTTCGTCCATCGTGGACAGGGGCAGCTCGGCACTCTGCTCGCCCGTTGCCGGGTTGAAGACCGGTACACGGCGGGTGGACGACGAAACATAGCGCTTGCCGGCAACGGCGTTTTCGATGACGTGCATCAGGGTTTCCCCTCCAGTTTGGGAACGTTCATTCTATATCTGCTGGTATAGAATTCTTGTTCCATTCTACTCAAGCGTCTTGAGGATGCCCGACAGGGTTGAGACGATTTCGCCGATCTGGCTTTCGGAGATGATCAGCGGCGGCGACAGGGCAATGATGTCACCGGTGGTGCGGATCAGGAGGCCCTGTTCGTAGGCCTTGAGGAAAGCCGAGAAGGCGCGCTTGGTCGGCGAACCGGCGATAGGCTCCAGCTCGATGGCGCCCACGAGGCCGATATTGCGGATGTCGATGACATGGGGCAGGCCCTTGAGGGAATGCAGCGCATCCTCCCAGACCTTGGCGAGCGCGGCGCCGCGGGTGAGGAGGCCTTCTTCCTTATAGGTCTCGAGCGTGGCGAGGCCCGCCGCCGAAGCGACCGGATTGCCCGAATAGGTATAGCCGTGGAAGAACTCGATGAGGTGTTCCGGCCCCTGCATGAAGGCATCGTGGATCTCGGCCGAGACCATGACGGCGCCCATGGGAATGACGCCATTGGTAAGGCCCTTGGCCGTCACCATGATATCCGGCGTGACGCCGAAATAGTCGGCGCCGAACGGGGTACCGAGGCGGCCATAGCCGGTGATGACTTCGTCGAAGATGAGCAGGATGCCGTGCTTCTTGGTGATCTCGCGCAGGCGCTTCAAATAGCCCGCGGGCGGGATCAGCACGCCGGTGGAGCCGGCAACCGGCTCGACGATGACGGCGGCAATGGTCGAGGCATCGTGCAGGGTGACGATGCGTTCGAGTTCATCGGCAAGGTCCACGCCATGCTCAGGCAGGCCACGCGAGAAGGCGTTCTGCTTGAGGTTATGCGTGTGCGGCATATGGTCGACGCCGGTGAGCAGCGTGCCGAACATCTTGCGGTTGGTGACGATGCCACCCACCGAAATGCCGCCGAAATTGACGCCGTGATAGCCGCGCTCGCGCCCGATCAGGCGGAAGCGGCCGCCCTCGCCCCTCACGCGGTGATAGGCCAAAGCCACCTTGAGCGCGGTTTCCACCGATTCCGAGCCGGAATTGGTGAACAGCACATGGTCGAGTCCTTCGGGGGCGAGGTCGACCAGGCGATTGGCCAGCTCGAAAGCCTTGGGATGGCCCATCTGGAAAGCGGGGGCATAGTCGAGCTCGGCGGCCTGCCTGGCGATCGCTTCCACGATCTTGGGTCGCGCGTGGCCGGCATTGACGCACCACAGGCCTGCCGTGCCGTCGAGCACCTGGCGGCCATCGGCCGTGGTGTAGTGCATGTCCTTGGCCGCCACGAACATGCGCGGGGCCTTCTTGAACTGGCGGTTTGCCGTAAAGGGCATCCAGAACGCGCTGAGGTCGTTGGGCGCAACATTGGATGAAGTGGACACGAACTCTCGCTCCCGATGATATTGATCCGGTCAACAATTGGGTCTTGACGGATAGGTCCGAACCCCGGAAATTTTGACCAATTGGAAAAATGTTAGCATCCCTACACTTTCCCGCAAGGCGAAAAATGGCCCCCAGAAAACTGAACGCCGCCGAGCATGCCCCCATCGCCGCCCGGCGCCAGCACAAGGCCGATGCCAAGGCCGCGTCCAACCACCCGCCGGCGCGTCAGCGCCCCCTGACCCGCATCCAGAAGGAGAAGCAGGACGCCATCCTGGAGGCGGCGCTGGAAGTGTTTTCGGTCCATGGGTTTCGCGGCGCCACCATCGACCAGATCGCCGAAGTCGCGGGCATGAGCAAGCCCAACCTGCTCTACTATTTCCCCAAGAAGGAAGAGATTCACCGCCGCCTCATTTCGGTGCTGCTCGATACCTGGCTGGCGCCTCTCAAGGAGATGGACGAGAATGGCGACCCCTTCTCGGAGATCCGTTCCTACATCCGCCGCAAGCTCGAAATGGCGCGCGACTTTCCACGCGAAAGCCGCCTGTTTGCCAATGAGATGCTGCAGGGCGCGCCGCGCATCAGCGAGATGATCGAAGTGGATTTGAAGGCCCTGGTCGACGAAAAGGCCAAGGTCCTGCTGACCTGGATGGATCAGGGGCGCCTCGCCCGCGCCGACCCCTATCACCTGATTTTCTCGATCTGGGCGACGACCCAGCACTATGCCGATTTCGACGTGCAGGTGCGGGCGGTGCTCGGCAAGGGCCGCAATGGCGAGGGGCGCTTCGAGGACGCGGCGCGCTATCTCGAACAGCTCTTCATGTATGGGCTGACGCCGCGCCCGCGGCCCGGCGACAAGAGCTGACAGGAGGCGCCGCGTCAGCCCCGGGCAGACCAGCGTTGTCGTTGGGGCTTGGATGGCACGTCGCTGTCTTGAACAGGTCGCGCCGCGCTTGCGCCGGCAAAGCAGAATGCCACGCCGCCAAGCCGCTTGGCCTCGTAGAGGGCTCGGTCGGCCTGTTTGAGCAAGGCACTTGCCGGATGATTGTGACCATCCTCGACAATGCCCAGGCTGATGCCCACGGACACATTGGCGCCAACGGACTGCAAGGGGCGGCTGACCGCGGCAATGCAGGCGCGGGCAAGTTCGGTCAATACCGGCCGTTCGCGGCCACGCTCGACGATCATCACAAACTCGTCGCCACCGACCCGGGCGAGGAATTCGCCCGGCCGAAGCTGGGCCACCAGGCGTTCGGCTACTTCGATCAGCGCCTGGTCACCCGCATGGTGGCCGAACAGGTCATTGATCGGCTTGAAACGGTCCAGGTCGAGGGCGAGCACCGAAAAATGCTGCCGCGCCAAGGCCAGCCGGTTGAACTCGCCGTCCAATGCCAGTCGATTGGGCAGGCCGGTCAGGTGATCGCGCAGGGCCTGGCGTTGCGCCGCAGCCCGCCGGGTCTCGATCTGGCGCACCTTGCGCTGCATGATAACCAGGCAGGCCAGGACACCGCAGATCATGACCAGCATCAGCGGCACGCGCAGCGGCGCGAAGCTGCGGAACAGGTAAAGGCCCGGCCGGTCGGCCGTCCAGGTGAGGAATTGTCCGCCCAGTGGCTCACCCAGCAGCGGCATGGACTGTTGATCCCCCGCCGTGGCGGCGGAAGGGGTCAGCGTCAGGTCTTTCAGCCCGGCGATCGTTCCCAGCGCCAGCAACTGCTCTTTGGCGTGGTCCTGGGGCATATCGGCAAGAAGATCGGCCATGGCCGCCGCGCGTATGCGCTCCTCGCTCATGGAGAGCGCGTCGGTCGTCCACATGACATGGAGGGTCGAACTGATGAGGAGCACACCTGCAATCAGCGCGATGACAAAGGCAGACATGACCAGCCGCCGGATGGGCGCTAGCCCCTCTGCCGGATCGTCCTCCGGCAAGGTCCATGGATTTATTGTCTTGTCGTCCACTGCTGTGGCCCCGCGTCCAGGACCATCTTCATCCACCAAAGGTTGGCAAGTCGTTAGCGCCGCAACGCTTTCATCAACCTGTGGCCTCAGTGCGCCGCTGGCAGATGAGCGCCAGGGGCCGCTGCTCGGGGTCGGAAAAGAAGGCGAGCCATTCTTCCGTGCCGTCGGCGTGCCGATGGATCATCCGGGGCAGTCCGCTGAAGGTCACACCCTTTGCCGCCAGGGCTGCGTGGGCGGCCTCGATGTCGGCGACGCGAAAATAGAGGATGGATTCGGGGCCGGGGGACTCTGCCTGCTGCAGGTAGAGCCGGGTTCCGCCTAGGTCGAAGAAGGCCATGCCCGGAAAGTCGTAGAGCAGGGTCAGGCCCAGAACCTGGCCATACCAGGCCTTTGCCGCCTCGATATCGCCAACAGCGCGGGCGATCTGGCCGATTGGCCCAAGGGAGATGTTCGTCATGTCATGCTCCTCCTCTTCGGGTCATGATATCCCGAATGGGCGGAGCTTTCGCCCCCCTGCACCGGGCATTAACCCGGCTCCGCCATCTTGCCGCCAAAGCAAGGGAAGCTGCAAACGTGCCCGAAAGACCCGCACTATCGCTGACGCGTACCGACTGGCTCTGGCTGGTGGCGATCTGGTGCGTGGCCGTCGGCTCGATCCTGGCCAAGGATTTTTATGCCAATGCCGCCAGGCCGCTCTTTCTCGATACAGACGATGCGATGCGCATGGTCGTCGTGCGCGATTTTCTTGGCGGCCAGGGCTGGTATGACCTGGTGCAGCACCGGCTCAACACGCCATTCGGCGCCGAGGTGCATTGGTCGCGCCTCATCGACCTGCCCCTGGCGGCCATGCTCTTCACGGCCGGCCTGTTCACCGATCCGCAAACGGCACTGGCACTAACCGGCACGTTCTGGCCACTGCTGCTCCTTGCACTGCTGCTCTGGCTCAGTGCCCGCGTTACGTTCGAACTGGTGGGACGGGCGGGCCTGTTGCCGGCTCTTGTCCTGCCCATTCTGAGCCCTGCGGTGATGGCGGAGTTCAATCCCGGACGGGTGGACCATCACAATGTGATCATCCTGCTCACCATGGCCTGCCTCCTGGCCAGCCTCGTGGCCCTGCGGCGTCCGGTTGCGGCATGGGTAGCAGGCCTCCTGGCCGCGACCGCTCTTGCCGTCGCCCTCGAGGCGGCCCCGCTGGTGGTCGCCGCCATTCTCGCCTTTGGCCTGGGCTACGTGGCCGATCCCTCACGCGCCGCCAATCTCCGCCGCTTCGGCCTGGGCCTGGGCGGTGGTCTGGTACTGCACCTGGCCCTCGCCCGGCCTCCGTCTCGATGGTTCGAAGCGGCCTGCGACATGATTTCGCCCGTCTTTGTCCTGGCCGGGCTGATGGTAGGCCTTGCCTATCTTGTCGTTTCCCTGCTGCCCGCGCCCCGGCGCGCCTGGCAGCGGCTGCTGCTGCTCGTGCCGTTCGGAGCCGTCGCTGCTGCCGTCGTGGTCCTGGCCTATCCCCAATGCCTGGCCGGACCCTATGGCAATCTCGACCCGTGGCTGCAGGCCAACTGGATTGCCGCCATTATCGAGGCCAAGCCCTGGCATGTGTCGCTGGTCGAACTGCCCGCCTATTCGGTCGTGGTGGGCCTGCCGGTCTTCCTCGGCCTCGTGGCTGCCGCCCTGGCCCTCCGGCAGGGTCCGGGCCAGCGCCTGGGCTGGCTGATCCAGATCGTCTTCCTCGTCTGCGCGACCCTGGTCATGCTGGCCCAGGTGCGGGGCGCACGCCTCGCCATCGTGCCGACCATTCCGGCGGCGGCCTGGCTCATCGTCGCGGCGCGCGAGGCCTATCTCAAACACAAGCGCCTCCTGCCGGCGCTGGGCCTCATCGGGTCATGGCTGGCCTTTTCGGGCGTCATATTGAGCGTGCTGGTCAGCGCCACCCTGATGCTGCTGCCCGATGGGCGGGCCCAGGCGGTGGCCGAAGTCCGGGCCAGCAAGCTGCCCTGTTTCCTGCCCGAAAGCTTCATCGACCTCGCGGGCCTGCCCCCCGAGCGCATCATGTCCCCCATTGATCTGGGCGCCCATATCCTGCTCGAAACGCCCCATGCCGTGGTGGCCGCGCCCTATCACCGCAATGAGGAGGGTGTGCTCGACGCCTTCCGCTTCTTCAATCGCTCGGCCGAGGAAGCGCGCGCCATTGCTCAAAGGCGCGGCCTCGGGCTGCTTGTCACCTGCCCGGCCATGCCCGAGATGCGCGGCGCCGGCCTCAACGTGCCGGGTACCCTCAACAACCTCTTGGCCGCCGGTACGCCGCCCGATTGGCTCAAGGACGTGTCCCTCGGCGGCCCGCTCAAGATTTACGCCGTCATGCCCTGATCGGTGAGGCCAAGCTCGGCGCGCAGTTTCTTGCTGAGTTTTTGCGCCACGAGACGATGCGCCTGGACGATATAGGCCCGCACATCATCCTCGCCCAGCGCGCTCTGGTGGCTGATCGCCACCCAGCCGGCGCGGGCGAAATAGGGGGCGGGGCGAATGCCGCCCATCTCGGTCAGGAGGTCATAGGACATGTCCGAAACCTTGAGCCAGATTTCTCCCGGGTCGCGATCGAGCAGGCAGAAGATCTTTCCGCCCACCTTGGCCACCGAATCGTCGCGCCATTGCCGCACCAGGGTGGCCGCCGGCAGCGACAGCACGAAGGCCTCGAAGGCGGGTCGATGCATGATGGGCAGATACGTCATGGCTGATGCTAACAGTCTGCTAACGAATTGGGCGCCCCGGTGGTCCCGGAGCGCCCTTGAGTTAACACGCCTATACTTGTCGGCCCAGTCGCCAATACTTGACGATCAGGCGCTGACGCCGGTTCCGATCGGGCAGCTCACGCCGGTCCCCGACAGGCCGCAATAGCCATTGGGATTCTTGGCCAGATACTGCTGGTGATAGGTCTCGGCATAGTAGAACGGCCCGGCCTCGGCGATCTCGGTGGTGATCGGTCCCAGCCCGCGGCGGCGCAGCGCGTCCTGATAGGCGGCGCGGCTTTTCTCAACCACTTCAGCCTGTTGCGCCGTCGTTGTGTAGATGGCCGAGCGATACTGTGTGCCCACGTCATTGCCCTGGCGCATGCCCTGGGTCGGGTCATGCTCCTCCCAGAACGTCTTGAGCAGGGTTTCGAGGCTGATCGTCCTGGGGTCGTAGACGACCTTGACGGCCTCGGTGTGTCCGGTGCGGCCCGAACAGACTTCTTCATAGCTCGGATTGGGTGTATGCCCACCCTGGTAGCCCACGGCAGTGACAGTCACGCCGGGCAGCTTCCAGAACAGGCGCTCGGCTCCCCAGAAGCAGCCAAGGCCAAAGTAGATGGTCTCGCTGCCCTCGGGATAGGGTCCCTTGAGCGCTGCCCCATTGACGAAATGCTGAGCGGCGACAGGCATTTGTTCCGACCGGCCCGGCAGGGCCTCGGCGGCGCTGGGGAGGGTGGTCGGCTTTTGGCGGAAGAACATGAGCTTCTCCTTTCAGCACGATATTCGCAGCCGAAACCGCCGAAGTTACGGCGATCTCAGATCTGTTCCTGGCGCAGGAACCGCTCGCGGCGCGGCCGCCGACCCATGAGGGCAATCACGATCCCCGGCACGCCCAGCACGGCGAAGGCGGGATAGGCCAGGAGCGCATCGAGGGTAGCCGCCAGGAGATTGGCAAAGAACCGGCTCTGGAAGAACCCCGAAACGGCTTCAAGACTGGGCGCGTGCAATTGAGTCCATGCCTCGCCCAGGCTGGTAAAGACCAAGGCGTTGGCCGCCAATGACTTGGTGCCATCGACAACAAGAAAAATCAGCGCCAGGCCAATGAGCCAGGTGCCCAATATTCGCAAAACCAGCCGCATCCACAATCCCAGTGCTTGCGCTATGACAATCGAACCGGCCCAGGTTCGTTCCATGCCAGGCACCTTCTGGTTGTGCCACGGCGCCCGGCTGCCCACAAGATGGCGGCCCCGGCAAAATCGGGCCCGGCGGGGCCGCGCAAAACAATCGGTATGGAGCCCAAGTGATCCCTTGCGCCCGCGCCTTTGATGGGTATATTGCGCCTCGCTCGCAGCGGCCCCCCGGGATGCCGCGGTCCCGGCCCTTCCAGACCGGGAAACAAGCGATGCGGAGAGGTGGCCGAGTGGTCGAAGGCGCACGCCTGGAAAGTGTGTAGGCGGGGAACCGTCTCAAGGGTTCGAATCCCTTTCTCTCCGCCATTCTCCCCAGCACACATCAGTCCCTCGTTCAGGTCCGGCCAGACAACGGACGGGAATTGATCGCGGTCAACTGTTCCGCCGCGCCAACTCGTAGCATCGCAGCGAGTTGGAGGAGACGCATATGTCCCTGACGCGCCTGCTTCTTGCCTGCGGGATTGTCGGTCCCGTGCTTTTCGTCGGCATGGACTGGATGGCCTCGTTCTGGCTCTATCCGGGATATGACATCACAGCCCAGCAGGTGAGCGAGCTATCGGCCATCGGCGCACCGTCGCGCGCCTTCTGGATGGCCATGGGCTTCCCGCACGCAGCGCTGACCCTTGCCTTCGCCTATGGCGTCTGGCGGGCGAGTGCCGGCCGCTGGAGCCTGATGGTCACGGCCGCCCTGCTGGCCCTCTTTGCCCTCAATTCCTTCCTCTGGGGCTGGGTGGCACCCATGCATATGCGCGGGGTGGCTTTCACCGCCACCGACACGCTGCATATCGGCTTCACCATCGTCGCGGTGCTCCTGATGGTGGGCTTCATGACCATTGGCGCCCGTCCCTTTGGTGGCCGGTTTCGCTGGTTTTCCGGAGTGACGGTGGCCGCGATGCTGATCTGCGGCGGCATCGTCGGCACGCAGGTGCCCGCGATTGCCCAGGGCCTGCCGACACCGTGGATGGGCCTTGTCGAGCGCGTCAGCGTCTACGCCCCCTCTCTCTGGATGGCGGTCCTGGCACTTGTGCTCATGGGCGAGGGCCTGGACCGGAAACATGCTCCGGCGCCCATTCGGGGCCAGTCGGTTTCGCGTTGAATGCGGCCCCTCCGCTCCCGCCTAACCCAGCATCAGGTGCCGGATCTGGGTGTAGTCGATCAGCGACTGCATGGAGAGATCGGAGCCGTAGCCCGAATTCTTCATGCCGCCATGGGGCATTTCGGTGGCCATGACGCCATGCGTATTGATCCAGGTGACGCCGTATTCGAGTGCATTGGCCAGTTCCATGGCCGTCTCGGTCCTTTGAGACCAGACTGAGGATCCCAGCCCATATTCGGAAGCATTGGCCCACTCGAGCGCCTGGCTGTTATCGGCAAAGGGCGTGATGCTCAGCACTGGCCCGAAGACTTCCTTCTGGACGATCTCGGCCTCGATTGGGGCGGCCACCAGGGTCGGAGCAAAGAAGAAGCCATCCGCTTCGGCGGCGGTCCCTTGCATGACATCGTAGCCGCTTGCCCGGGCGCGCGCGACAAAGCCGTCGACCCGCTCCTGCTGGCGCGCACTGATGACAGGGCCGAATTCGACATCGTCGCGCTCTGGCCTGCCATAGACCAGCGAGCCGATCATGGCTTCGAGCCTGTCGGTCAAGGGCTGAACGACGTCGCGATGGGCAAAGATCCGGCAGGCGGCAGTGCAGTCCTGGCCGGCATTGTAGAAAGAAGCCTCGCGCAGGGTCTCGACCAGTTTGTCGAGATCGGCATCGGCACAGACGATGACCGGCGCCTTGCCGCCCAGTTCGAGATGGGTGCGCTTGATCATCGGGCCGGCGGCGGCCTGCAATACGGCCCGGCCGGTGCGGACGTCGCCGGTCAGCGAGATCATGCGCACAAGGTCGTGCGAAATCAGCGCATGGCCCACGTCCGGCCCGTTGCCGGTGACGACATTGACGACGCCGGGGGGCAGGATTTCTGCGAAGATTTCCGCCAGCGCCAAGAGGCTGAGTGGCGTCAGTTCCGAAGGCTTGATGACCACGGCATTGCCTGCCGCGATAGCCGGGGCGATCTTCCAGGCGGCCATCAGCAGCGGATAGTTCCAGGGCGCGATCTGGGCGATGACGCCAATCGGGTCGCGGCGGACCAGGCTGGTGCGCCCCGGTCCGCGATACTCACCGGATGCCGGGCCCGGCATGTTGCGCACGGCCGTGCCGAAATAGCGGAAGACGTCGGCGACATTGGCCAGCTCGCCGGACCGGGCGAAACGGAGCGGTTTGCCGGCATTTTTCGACTCGATCAGCGCCAGCGCATCTCTTTTCGCCTCGATGGCACTGGCAATGGCGAGGAGGGCTGCGCTGCGCTCGCGCGGCGGGCGCCTCGACCAGTCCTTGTAGGCGCGGTGGGCGGCCTGGACGACAATGTCAGTCTGTGTTGCGCTGGCCGAGGGCACTTCGGCCAGTGGCCTGCCGAGGGCGGGTTCATAGGCCGTCTCGGCCTTGCCCTCGCCCATAGTGAAATCGCCATCGATGAAAAGGCGCGTCGAAAACTCGCTCATGCCGCGCTCTCCGCTCCCGGGGCCGGCATGTAACGCGATCGCGCCGCTTCGCCGAGATAGTGCCAGAAAGAGAGGTCATGCGGCCGGTTTTCCGGGCGCCATTCGGGATGCCATTGCACGGCAAAAACGGGTGCTGGCGTGGTTGTGGCGGCAATGGCCTCGATGATACCGCTGGGGCCGGTCGCGTTGACGGTAAGCCCGTCGCCGAGCCGGTCGATAGCCTGATAATGGACGCTGTTCACCTTGAGCTGCCCCGCCTGGGTGACGCGATGCAGGGTGCTGTTGGGGACCACTGAGATGGCGTGGCTGAACCCGAACATGTCTTCAAGGCTCGCTTCCTCCGGCGCGTGATGCTGGTCCGGCCCAATCGACGCGCGCAGATCCTTGAGTGTGCCGCCCAGGGCCACGTTGATTTCCTGCAGGCCCCGGCAGATGCCGAAGACGGGCTTGGCGGCGGTGATGGCGGCGCGTATCAGCGCCTGGCCGAAATCATCGCGGCCCGCATCGCTGGGGGCCCGCCCGGGCGCCTCCGAACCATAGTGGGCTGGCGCGATGTTGGAACTACTGCCGGTGAGCAGGACGGCATCGAGGCGGGCCACGATATCGGCCGCGCCCGAAGGCGGCTGGTTGGTGGGCACGATCAGCGGCAGCGCCTCGGCATAGCGTTCGACCCCTTCGAGATAGCGCAGCTTGACCGCCTGGGCCGGCTCGCCCTCGACCGTCCGCCCGCAGGCAATGACGCCGATCACCGGCCGGTGCAATTGCGACGTATTTTCCGGCATTTGCACCGCTCCCCTTCCCGTTTCACGCTTGCTCCTGCTAGGCTGAAGTCATGTCACAGAAAAAGGGCGACGGACAGGCATGAGTTCCGAAACGATCGCAAACGAAGACATCGTGTCCTGGCTCGCGGACAATCCCCAGATCGAAGTCCTGCACACGGCCGTGTGCGATCTCAACGGCATCATGCGCGGCAAGCGCATTCCCATCGACCAGGCCCGCCGCGTCGCCGAAAACGGCATCCGCATGCCGCTCTCCATCGTCGGCGTGGACGTGTGGGGGGAGGATATCCAGGGCAATCCCATGGTCTACAGGAGCGGGGACATCGACGGGATCTGCAGCCCGACAGGGCGCGGCGCCCTGCCGATCAACTGGACCACGCGCCCCAGTGCCATGATCCCGCTCTGGATGTTCGAGGATGCGCGCACGCCTTTCCTGGGCGATCCACGCCAGGCCCTGGCTCACGTACTCCGCCGCTATGCCGAACTGGGTCTTGAACCCGTGGTGGCTACCGAGCTCGAATTCTACCTCGTCGACCCCAATGCCGACTCGGCGCAGCCGCCGATCTCGCCCTATACGGGTAAGCGGCTCGATTCCGACGCCATTCTCTCGCTCGACGAGCTGGAGGATTTCGGCGAGTTCTTCCGTGACGTCTATCTGCAATGCGCGCAGCAGAATGTGCCCGCCGACACGGCCGTGGCCGAAAACGGCGTCGGCCAGTTCGAGATCAATCTCCTCCATACCAATGGCCTCAAGGCGGCCGACGATGCCGTGCTGTTCAAGCGCATCGTCAAGGGCGTGGCGCGAAAGCACAACCTCGTCGCCACCTTCATGGCCAAGCCCTATGGCGCCCGCTCGGGCAATGGCTTTCACGTGCATTTCAGCCTCAATGACGCAGCGGGCAACAATGTCTTCGACGACGGTACCGAGAGCGGTTCGGATGTGATGCACCACGCCGTAGGCGGGCTGCTTGCAGGCATGGCGGAGACCACGCTGCTCTTTGCCCCGCATTTCAATTCCTACCGGCGGCTACGCCCCGACACCCATGCACCCAGCTCTGTCTCCTGGGGCTACGAAAACCGGACCACGGCAGTGCGCATTCCCGGCGGCGATCACCGGGCGCGGCGTATCGAACATCGCGTGGCTGGCGCCGATGCCAATCCCTATCTGGTGGTCGCCGGTATCCTGGGCGCGGCGCTGGTCGGCATCGAGGACGAGATCAAGCCGCCCAAGCCTTTCAAGGGCCGCGCCTATTCCGAGCGCCTGCCCAAGCTGCCGGCCGATTGGGCCTCGGCCATCAACGCCTTCGAGGATGGCGACATGGTGCCGCGCATCTTCGACAATGTGCTGCAGGGCCTGTTCGTCGCCTGCAAGCGGCAGGAAAATGCCGGCTTTGCCTCCCAGGTCAGCGACCTCGAATTTTCCGCCTATCTGGAGGTGGTGTGATGGCCGAGACGCCAAACGCCAGTTCACCCTATCCGCCCAGCTACTACGCGGCCTCGCGCAACATCATCCGCCAGCCCAGGGTGCTGGAGGGACCGGTGGAGGCCGACATCTGCGTCGTCGGCGCCGGCTATAGTGGTCTTTCCGCGGCGATCAGTCTGGCCGAGCATGGCTTCAAGGTCGTTGTCGTCGAGGCCGCCGAAGTCGGCTGGGGCGCCTCCGGCCGCAATGGCGGGCAGGTTGTCAACGGGCTCAATGCCAGCCTTGGGACTATCCAGCGCCGCTATGGCGAGAAGACCGCCAATTTTGTGGGAAGCCTGCTGCAGGAAGGCGCAGGCATCATCTACGACCGGGTCGCGCGCTATGGCATCAACTGCGACCTCAAGCGCGGCAATATCTACGCGGCCTATACGCAAAAACACATGGAAGAGCTGGAGGCCAAAAAAGCACTCTGGGCCCGCCATGGCATGAATGACCACGAATTGCTCGACCGCAACCAGATCCGGGCGCATATCGGTTCGGACGTCTATGCGGGCGGCATGATCGACCACTCGGGCGGGCACATGCATCCGCTCAACCTCTGCCTGGGCGAAGCGGCGGCGCTCGAAAGCCTGGGAGGCGTCATTTATGAGCGCTCGCCGGTGACCAAGGTGGAGCAGGACGCGAGCGGCGCCACGGTGCACACTGCCGGCGGCAGGGTGAAGGCGAAGACGGCCATCGTTTGCGGCAACGCATATCTGGGCAATGTCGTGCCGGAGCTGACCGCGCGGGTCATGCCGGTCTCGACCCAGATGATGGCGACTGAGCCCCTGGGCGAGGAGCGGGCCAGGGCCCTTCTGCCCACCGACATGTGCGTCGAGGACGTGCGCTACATCCTCGACTATTTCCGCCTCTCGGCCGATCACCGCCTGATCTTTGGCGGCGGCGTCGTCTATGGCGGCACCGACCCGGCCGATGTCGTGGCCAAGCTCCGGCCGAACATGGACAAGGTCTTCCCCCAGCTCAAGGACGTGAAGATCGAGTTCGCCTGGAGCGGCAATTTTGCCCTCTCCTTCTCCCGCGTGCCGCAGATGGGCCGGCTGGGGAAGAACATCTACTTCGCCCATGGCTATTCCGGCCATGGCGTCACCGGCTCTCACCTTTTTGGTCGCATCCTCGGCGAGGCCGTGCGCGGCGACGTGAGCCGCTTCGACACCTTTGCGAGCCTGCCCTGGATCCCCTTCCCCGGCGGGCGGATGTTCCGGGCGCAATATTCCACCCTGGGTTCCTGGTGGTATGCGCTCAAGGACCGGCTGGGGGTTTGATCCGCCAATCGCCCGACAGACTCCGGGCCGCCCTCGGGCTTGACCCGAGGGCCGTTTCCAACGTGCACTGACCAGAAATAGAGACCGCTCAGACAGGCCCTCGGGTCAAGCCTGAGGGCGGTGGGGCGCCTGTACGGGCATCAAGCCAACACCCCTATTGACACCCCGATTTAGTGTGCTACATTACTAGCACACTAGATAGGCAAGACACATGGATGATTTTCACGCCAGCCAGCCGATCTTCGTCCAGATCCGGCAACGGCTGATCGAGATGATCCTTCGGCGTCAGGTCAACGAGGGCGAAGCACTGCCCTCGGTGCGCCAGATCGCCGCCGATCTTTCGGTCAATCCGCTGACGGTCACCAAGGCCTTCGAGGCCCTGGTCGATATCGGTGTGGTAGAAAAACGCAGGGGTTTGGGAATGTTTGTAGCGAGCGGAGCGCGGCCGGCCTTGCTGGCGCATGAGCGCGAGAAATTCTTGAAGGAAGACTGGCCGCGCATCGCGGCGCAGATCAAGGCCCTCGACCTTGAGGTCAAGGACCTCGTCGAGGCAGGCAGCAAGCTCGAAGGGCAGACGAAATGACCGACCTTTCCGTTTCCAGTGACCCGATCGTCTCGGCGCGTGGTCTGAGCAAGTCCTTCGGCCGGAAAAAAATCCTGCACGAACTGGATTTCGATATTCCCGCCGGCCGCATCTACGGCCTGGTGGGCCACAATGGCGCAGGCAAGACGACCACGCTCAATGCCATGCTGGGCCTGACCTCCTACGATGGCACGATCCGCGTCCTCGGCGAAGATCCCTTTGCTCGCCGAGCCAAGCTGATGGAGAACGTCGCCTTCATCTCCGACGTGGCGAGCCTGCCGCGCTTCCTGCGCGTTCGCG
>CBFGPB010000032.1:0-14168 GCA_965650545.1 uncultured Devosia sp.
CTCCCGCCTCAGCGTCGCGGCGGGCCTGCTGGCCGACCTGGCAAAGGAGGGGTGATGCGCAAGCTATTCCACAGATTGCTGTATGGGCGGCGGAAATAGGCCCAGCCAGCGCAGCGCCAGCCAGACAATGATGATGGCCAGTGCGGTGATTACCATCATGGGCGCTAAGGTCTCAGGCGCCTTGTTAGTGAGGCCATGTGCCAGAGGCCATGCCACGACCATGCCGATTACGAAAATCTGGGGGAAGGAAAAGTAGCCGAGTACGCGCGATGACAATGCGCAGAGCGCACAGCCAACCAAGGCCAGCGGAAGACCGATCATCATGCCGAACCCAACTGCGGCCAGAAGGACTTGAACAGTGGACATTCCCTCGTCCTGCCATGCACCTGAAACACCCAAGACGGCGATGACCGGTCCGGCGAATGCGAGAAGGACCAGCCCGGGTACGAACAGGATGGCCAGGAACAGGCCCAGCCACCGTATCGGCGTCATCTTGTAGCGTGCAAACATCAGCGATCCCCCTGGCAAACCGTTCTAAGTGCAGAAGTACTTTCAGGCCGTTCGACGCCGAACTAAAATTGAATGAATTGCATCAAGGGTCTGTATAGCGGTGCCCTCACCCGAAAGTCGGCCTTGTATGGCTGGTGCGGTTGGGGCTTGTGGAGGCTAGAAACGGAGACCCGCCCATGACCGACCTCGCCCAGTGGCTGACCACGCAAACCACCGACACGGACCTGGCTGCGACCATCTTGTCGATGGCGGCGGCCGGGGCCGAAATCGCGGCGGTGCTGCGTCAGGCGCCCATTGCCGGGCAGACGGGCCTGGCTGGGTCGGACAATGTGCAGGGCGAGGCGCAGAAGGCGCTCGACGTGATCTCAAACGACATAGTCTTGAATCACTTACGGCAAAATCCGGCGATCTCGATTCTGGTTTCTGAGGAGCTGGATGAAGCCGTTGAACTATCGAGTCAGGGCCGGTTCATTGTCGCCACCGATCCGCTCGATGGGTCTTCAAATCTCGACGTAAACGTCACAGTCGGCACGATCTTTTCTGTCCTGGCGAGCGGCGGCGGGCTGTTGCAGAAGGGCTCGGCGCAACTGGCAGCGGGCTATGTCGCCTATGGCCCGGCGACGAGCCTCGTGGTGCGCATAACGGGCGCAACCAGCGTCTTCACGCTCGATGCCGAGGGCGCATGGGTGCAGACGGTCGCGGCGGCGAAGGTGCCGGAAGCGAGCGGCGAATTTGCCATCAACACGGCGCGGGAACGCTTCTGGGATGCGGCGACGACCGGTTACGTGAAAGAAGGCGTGGCCGGTGAAACCGGTCCTGCCGGCAAGCGCTACAATATGCGCTGGGTCGGCTCGATGGTGGCCGATATTCATCGCATCCTGATGCGCGGCGGCATCTTCCTCTATCCGCTCGACAGCGAGACGGCGAGCAAAGGCGGGCGGCTGCGTTTGCTCTACGAGGCCAACCCCATGGCCTGGCTGATCGAGGGCGCGGGCGGGAAATCGACCACCGGCAAGCAGGGGATTCTCGATGTGATGCCGACGGGCATACACCAGCGCGTGCCGGTTATCCTGGGGTCGGCCGAAGAAGTGAAGCGCGTGGAGGCTTGGTACGGACGGGTGTAAGGGGAGAGCCCCACCCATCCTCCCCCTGAAGAAGGCGGAGGAGTCGCATCGGGATTGCCTCGCGTCTGGGCCATTCGCGCATAGCGCTCATGGCTTCCTCACCTAAATTCGCTCCACTGGAGCGAATTTGCCTTCGGCACGGTTCGGAAATTGCAACGTTGCCATTGTTTCGCTAGAAACCCTGCCCAGATGAGCCGGCGCATTGTATCGCCGCATGGGAGCCAGCATGAGCCAGATCGCCAACACCTTGCCCGCAACCAATTGGGGCGCATGGCAGAAGCGGCCGTTCCACCGGCAGTACCTGATGACGCAGGCGAGCCGGCTGTTCGACTTCTTCGAGGCGGCGTCGATCAATCCAAAGGGTGGGTTCTTCGAGCTTTCCGACGATGGCCTGCCGCTCTCGCCCGAAAACGGCCTCCGGCAAATCCATGTCACCACGCGCATGATCCATTGCGCGACCATCGGCAGCCTGATCGGCCGGCCCGGCTCGGACGAGATCGTCGACCATGGCATGACGTATCTGTGGGAAAAGCATCGCGACCAACGCCACGGCGGCTATGTGTGGTCGCTCGATGATCATGGAGCGGTGGATGACAGCAAGCAGGCCTATGGCCATGCCTTCGTGCTGTTGGCCGGTTCCAGCGCGAAACTGCTGGGCCATCCGCTGGCCGACAAGGTCATCAGCGACGTGACAGAGGTGATCGAGCAGCGCTTCTGGGACAAGAAGGTCGGCGCGGTGCGCGAAGAATTCGCCAATAACTGGGACCAGATCACCACCTATCGCGGCCAGAATTCCAACATGCACCTGACCGAGGCGCTGATGGCGGCCTATGAGGCCACGGGCGAGAAGGAATATCTCACAAAGGCCACGCGGATCGCGGACTTGATCATCAACAGGAATGCCGCAAGGCTCGACTACCGGGTGGCCGAGCATTTCCACGAGGACTGGAGCCTCGACAAGGACTATCTCGGTTCGGAGATGTTCCGTCCCTCGGGCACGACGCCGGGTCACGCACTGGAATGGTCGCGCCTTCTGTTCCAGCTCTTCGTGCTTTGCCGCAAGGAGCATAGCTGGATGACCGAGAGCGCCCGCGGCCTTTTCCGCCAGGCGATCGAGCTCGGGTGGGACAAGGTGCATGGCGGGTTCTTCTACACGCTCGACTGGAACAACCAGCCGATCATGCGCGAAAAGCTGTGGTGGCCCGTGGCCGAGGCCATTGGCGCCGCTGCCTATATCGGCGGGCATGACCACGATGATTTCTACCAGGTCTGGTACCGCAAGCTGTGGGACTTTGCCGAGAACCACCTGATCGACCACGAGCGCGGCGGCTGGCACAGCGAGCTGACCGAGCAGCTGGTGCCCACTTCGCGGCTCTTCGTGGGCAAGCCCGACCTCTACCATGCGCTGCAGGCCTGCCTCATCCCGCTCTATCCGGTGACGGGGAGCCTCACCCACGGCATCATCGAGCAGGACCACCCCAAGCGGCTCTGATCGCTTCGGCGGCCAGACAACCTTTGCCCGCTCTCCGCGTTGCCCGAAAGGACAGAAGCGGAGACATCAGATCATGCCATCACTCAAGGGCAAAGTTGCGCTGGTTACCGGTGCCGGTTCGGGAATAGGCAGGGCCACAGCCATGAAGCTGGCGCTGGACGGCGCCGCCGTCGTGGCGATGAGCCGGACCCGAGACGAAGTCGAGGCCACGGCCGCAGAAATTCGGGAAGCCGGCGGCCAGGCCATTGCCCTCACGGGTGACGTGACCGACGACGCTGGCATGAAGGCGCTGGTGTCAAAGGCCCTGGAGCATTTCGGGCATCTCGACATTGTGGTGGCCAATGCCGGGATCAACGGGGTCTGGGCGCCGATCGAGACGCTTACGCCGGAGGAATGGGACACAACCATCGCCGTCAACCTGCGCGGCACATATCTCACCATTCACCACGCCGTGCCGGCGCTGGAGGCTGCCGGTGGCGGGGCCATCGTAGTCGTCTCATCCATCAATGGCACCCGCACCTTCACCTCGCCCGGCGCCAGCGCCTATTCGGTAACCAAGGCGGGGCAAGTGGCACTGGTCCAGCAACTGGCTCTGGAACTGGGCCAGAGGAAGATCCGCATCAACGCCGTTTGCCCCGGCGCCATCGAAAGCCGGATCGACGAGAACACCGAGCGGCGCGACAGCGACAAGGCGGGTATTCCCGTCGAGTTTCCCGAGGGCGATATCCCCCTTACCGGCGGCAAGAGCGGCAAGGCGGGAGACGTCGCCGATGTCATTGCCTTCCTGGTTTCGGACGCTGCGCGTCACGTCACGGGCAGCCCGGTCTGGATCGACGGAGGGCAGAGTTTGCTGCGCTAGCCCAAGGGCAGACAAAAGCGTACCCCGTGCCCCTGTTGTCAGCCTGCGGGAGGCAGCGTAAAGCACCGGCAAACCAAACGATCCGGAGCTGCCATGACCGCCCTGCCCGCCCAATTGCCGCGCCTCCTGGTGGATCGCGCGGTCGCGGCTGCCCTCGAGGAAGACTTGGGTCTGGCGGGTGACCTGACCAGCCAGGCGACGCTGGCGCCCGATGCCGTGGCCACGGCGGTGCTGTCGGCGCGTGAGGCGGGGGTGATCGCCGGGCTCGACCTGGCCGAGGCCGCCTTTCGCCTGGTCGGGGACGGGGTACAGTTCACACGCAAGGTCAGCGATGGCGACGGGATCAAGGCGGGCGGCGTCGTAGCCGAGATTTCGGGACCGGCCCGGCTGGTCATGTCGGCTGAACGGGTCGCCCTCAATTTCCTCAATCATCTCAGTGGCATTGCCACGCTGACGCGGAGCTATGCCGATGAGGTCGCGGGCACCGGAGCGAAGATCTGCGACACGCGCAAGACCACGCCGGGCCTGCGCGCCTTCCAGAAATATGCGGTGCGCTGCGGCGGCGGCTCCAACCATCGCTATGCGCTGGACGACGCCATCCTGATCAAGGACAACCACATCGCCGTGGCCGGGAGCGTGACCGCGGCCTACAAGGCGGCGGAAGCCTATGCCGGCCATCTCGTGGCCATCGAAATCGAGGTGACGAGCCTTGCCGAGCTGGAAGAGGCGCTTGCCGCGGGCGCGCGGGTGATCATGCTCGACAATATGGACAATGAGCTGCTGCGACAGGCCGTGGCGATCAATGCCGGCCGGGCAAAGCTCGAGGCATCGGGCGGCGTCAAGCTTGAGCGGGTGCGCTCGATCGCCGAAACGGGCGTCGACTATATCTCGACCAGCCAGATCACCATGGGCGCCAAGCCGCTGGACCTCGGCCTCGACGTGACGATCGGCGGAGCCGGACGAACCCGATGACCGACGTGTCCGCCCCGACCCTCACCGACATTGCCGTCGAGGCCGCCATCGCGGCCGGCGACGTGATCTCGGCGATCTATGACAGGCCAATCCAGGTCGTCACCAAGGAAGATGGCTCGCCGGTAACCGAGGCCGATGCCGCTGCAGAGGCCGTCATCATCGAGCACCTCAAGCCGACGGGTCTCCCGGTCCTGGGCGAAGAGAGCGTGGCCGCCGGCATCATCCCCGTGCTGGGTGCGCGCTATTTCGTGGTCGATCCGCTGGATGGCACCAAGGAATTCATCAAGCGCAACGGCGAGTTCACGGTGAACATCGCGATTGTCGAGAACGGGCGACCCACGATGGGCGTTGTCCTCGCACCGGCGACGGGCGAAATCTTCGCCGGCGACGAAACCGGCGCATGGGCCGGAAGGGTGGTCGATGGCACTGTCGTGGATCGGCGGGCGATCCGGGTGGGGCTGTCGCCAAGGTTGCGCATCGTGGCCAGCCGCAGCCACGGCCATGCGGCGCTGGAGCAGTTGTGCCGCACCCTCGATGTCGAAAGCGACGTCTCGATCGGCTCGTCGCTGAAATTCTGCCTTCTGGCGCGTGGCGACGCCCAGCTTTACCCGCGCTTTACCCCCACTTGCGAATGGGATACCGCCGCCGGCCAGGCTGTGCTTGAAGCGGCGGGCGGTGCCGTCGTAACGCTGGATGGAGCGCCGATGCGGTACGGTAAAGGGGAATTGAAGTTCCTCAACCCCTATTTCGTGGCCGCTGCGAGCCAGGGCCTGGCGGAGGCAGGCGCCGCGGAAATGCGCCGGCTGCTCGCCTGAAAGTGATGCCCCCAAAGGGGTGTCATGCAACCACTGCTTAACTGATCTGCGCGCTGCCCCCTGCCGTAAGGCTTGCGGGAGTCCGGGCGAGCATATATACGCCGGGCATATATCGAACCAGAATATGCGCCAGGATCGGAAGCATGAACGTCAGGACGCTGTGTCTTTCCATTCTCTATGATGAGGAAGCCAGCGGTTACGATATCCGCCGGATGTGCACGGAAGGCAACTTTGCCTACTTCGTGGAAGCCAGCTATGGCGCGATCTATCCTGCGCTGTCCAAGCTGGAAGACGAGGGGCTGGTCACCAGCCGTACCGAACAGCAGGACGGCAAACCGGCACGCAAGGTCTATACGATCACCGAGGCGGGCCGCCTGGCTTTTGCCGAGCAGTTGAGCGAACCTCTGGGCGAGGACGTGTTCCGCAGCCCCTTCCTGCTCTTTGCCCGCTTCGCGCACATCCTGCCGCGGGAGCTGGTGGAAGCCCGGTGCAACGAATACCTGCAGCGGACCATAGACGGGCTGAAGCATATCGAGCAAGCGCCGAGCGAACATCAGTGCTCGGCGGCCGACAACTGGGTCATCAACTACGGTCGTGCAGTTCTGGAGGTTGCGGAGAAGCATCTGCGCACCCATATGCACGAACTGATCACAATGGCGCGAGCCGAGCCACGAAAAGACGCGGCTGAATAAGGGGCGAATTCAACTATGCGTGCACTATTTTCCTATGGCCTGGCCTTCGTCATCCTGCTGCTGGCGGGTGGTTGGCTCGCCACCGGTACGCTGGTCCAGGGCGGCCAGGGCCCGGGCAATGGCGAAAAGCCGATCATTTCCGTCATCGAGGGCGAGGAGCATGGCCCCGTCGCAACGGCACTTGCCGATGCCGGCGTGCTGGCCGAGCACCATGAGCCCGAAATCGACCCGGCGCTGACCATTGCCCAGCGCAACGAAACCACCACGGGCGCCAGCGCTCCGCTGCAGGCCGTGCGTGTCCAGCGCTTCACCGCCGCGGCCATGCCGATCGAAGTGCCGCTGCGCGGCCGCACCCAGGCGAAGGCAACCGTGACCGCCGTGGCCGAGACCGCCGGAACCGTGGATACGGTGCATGTGACCAAGGGCCAGCGCGTGGAAGAGGGTGAGCTGCTTTGCACGCTCGACCAGGGGACGCGTGCTGCTGCCGTGGCCCAGGCCGAAGCCGCCCTCGCACAGGCCGAAGCCGGGCTGGCGCAGGCGCAGTTGAGCTTTGACACCAATGCCGACCTGCGCGAGCGTGGCGTTGCCGCCGCCAACACGGCCAATGCCGTCGAGGTTGCTCTCGCCCAGGCCAAGGCCGGGGTCACCCAGGCCCAGGCCGGGCTGGACAATGCCAAGGCCGAACTCGATCGCACGGAAATCGTCGCCAAGGTTGCCGGCCTCGTGCAGGATCCGATCGCCACCCAGGGTGCGATGCTCAATCCCGGCTCGCCCTGCGCCACGATCGTGCAGCTCGACCCCATCGTCTTCACCGGCATGGTGCCCGAGGCGCATATTGGCCTCGCCCGCACCGGGCTGGACGCCAAGGTCACGACCGTGACCGGCGATGTCGTCGAGGGCAAGGTGACCTATGTGTCGGCCGTTGCCGACAACGCCACCCGCGCCTTCCCGGCCGAAATCGAAGTTGCCAACAAGGACTTCGCGATCCGTGATGGCGTGACGGCCGAGGCGATCGTCAATATCGGCACCGCCCCAGGCCACCTGCTGCCACAGTCTGTCCTGACGCTGGACGATGACGGCGTTCTGGGCGTGCGGACGGTGGAGGATGGCGTGGTTGCCTTCTATCCCATCACGATCATCAGCGACACACGCGAAGGCGTGTGGGTGACCGGGCTGCCGGCCATCGCCGACGTCATCACCGTCGGCCAGGAAAACGTTAATGCCGGGCAGGCCGTCGAGGCCAGCCCGGTTGCTGAAACCGCCGAAACCACAGCCAGCTGAGGGGCCCAGCCATGCTCGATTTCATCGAAAAAGTCCTCAGGATGCCGCGTGTCGTCCTGACGATCATGTTCGTGGTGCTGGGCGGCGGTACGCTCGCCTATCTCTCCTTGCCCAAGGAGAGCTTTCCGGCCATCGAAATCCCCTATCTCTACGTCTCGATCAGCCAATCGGGCGTGTCGCCCAGCGACGCGGAAAACCTCCTCGCCAAGCCGGCCGAAGATGAGTTGTCGAGCCTGCCAGGCCTCAAGACCATCACGTCCACCTCGACGACCGGCCACGCCTCCGTCCTGCTCGAATTCGATATCAATACCGATAAGGACCAGGCGCTGCAGGACACGCGCGCCAGGATGGACGCGCTGCGTGCGGCCCTGCCGGATGATGCCAATGACCCGACCGTTTCGGAGATCGACTTCATCGGGCCGGTGATGTCGGTGGCCGTCTATGGTTCCGCGCCGGAAAAGGAACTGGTGCGTCGCGCCGAACTCCTGCAGGACGCGATCGAGGCCATTCCCGAGGTGCGGGAAGCAACGCTTTCCGGTGCCCGCAAGGAGCAGCTCGAAGTCCGCGTCGACCTCTTGCGGCTTGAGGCCTATGGCCTGACCGCCGGCCAGCTGTTCGACGCGCTGTCGCGCAACAACATGGTTGTTGCCGGCGGTACGCTCAATACCGGGCAAGGATCGTTCAACGTTGAAGTGCCGGGTCTCATCACCACGGCCGAAGACGTCTACAACCTGCCTCTCAAGACCGACGGCAATACGATCGTCACCTTCGGCGATGTTGCCACGATCACCCGCACTTTGGCCGACGCCACCGAGTACACCCATGTGAACGGCTCCCCTGCCCTGATCATGGGCGTGTCCAAGAAGGCGGGCACCAACATCATCGACGTGTCCGACAAGGTGCGCGCGGTCACCGCAGAGGTCGCCAAGGATTGGCCGGCTGGCGTCAGCTACTCGTTCTTCCTTGACCAGGCGGAGACCACCACGGCTCTCTTCCGCTCGCTTGAGGCGGCAGTTTTGACGGCCGTGGCGCTGGTGCTGATCACCTGCGTGGCGACGCTCGGCGTGCGCCCTGCGATCATGATCGGCCTTTCCATCCCGCTCTCGTTCATGATGGCGTTCCTGGTGGCACAGGGCCTCGGCATGACCATCAACATGATGGTGATGTTTGGCCTCGTGATCGCCGTGGGCGTTCTTGTGGACGACCCGGTGGTGGTCGTCGAATATGCGGAACGAAAGCTGCAGGAAGGTATCCCCAAGCGGGAAGCCTTCATCATGGCCATGCGCAAGATGTTCGTGCCGGTGGTGGGCGCGACCGCGACGACGCTGGGTGCCTTCATCCCGCTGCTGTTCTGGCCGGGCATTATCGGCAAGTTCATGAGCTATCTGCCGACGATCGTGATCATCGTCATGGTCGCCTCCTTCATCTCGGCACTGATCTTCATGCCGGTGATCGGCTCGATCATTGCCTCCAGCCATGTGGACGAGAAGGAAAAGGCCAAAGCCGATATCGTCATGTATCCGGACAAGTTCGACTCCAAGAAGGTGGGCGGGCTGACCGGGTTCTATGTGCGGATCATGGAGAAGCTGCTGCGCTGGCCGCTGCCGACCCTGGCCGTGGGCTTTGGCATCATCGCCACCATCTTCGTGACCTATGCGGCCAATCCGACCGGCTCGGAGGCCTTCCCGGCATCCGAACCCGAATTCGCCACCGTCGCCGTGGTCGGCAAGGGTAATTACTCGCCCGAAGAAATCCGCGACATGCTGGTGGAGGTCGAGCAGGAACTGATCCAGGTCCAGGGCATCCAGGACGTGATCATGCAGTTCGGCACCACCGGCGCCTTCGGCACCATGCCGCCGGACACGATCGGCAACTTCCAGCTGCAGCTGACCAACTGGAACCACCGCGTTCCGGCCGAGCAGATCTTTGCCGAAATCCGCGAGCGGGTGGCCGGTTTTGCCGGTCTCGACATCCAGCTGCTGGCCGCCGAAAGCGGTCCGCCGGCTGGCAAGGACATCAACCTGCGCGTGGAAAGCACCAATTACGACGACCTCGTCCCCGTCGTGAAAGCGATCCGCGATCACCTCGCCACCTGGCCGGAAGTGGTGGACGCCGAAGACGGCCGTCCCTCGCCGGGCATTGACTGGGAAATCACGGTCGATCGCGCTGAAGCGGGCAAGTATGGCATCGGCGTGCGCGAACTGGCGCCCTATGTGCAGCTCGTGACCTCGGGCGTGAAGCTGGGCACCTATCGCGACGGCGAAACCGGCGACGAACTCGATATCCGTGTTCGCCTGCCTGAAGACGAGCGCACTTTCGACGCGCTCGACTCGATGCGGATTGCCACGGCCCAGGGCCTGGTGCCGGTGAGCAACTTCATCGAGCGCACCGCCGTGCCCAAGGTCGCCAACATCCAGCGCCGCAACCAGGTCTATACGATGAACGTGGCCGCCGGGCTGACCAACCTGCCCGAGGGTGTCTATGCGGCCGACAAGGTCGAGGAACTCCAGACCTGGATTGCCCAGCAGGACTTCCCCGACCGGGTGAACATCGAGTTCGGTGGTGCCGAGGAACAGATGGGTGACGCCAATGCGTTCATCGGCCAGGCCATGATCATGGCCCTGGTGCTGATCTCCTTCGTGCTGCTGCTCGAGTACAACAGCTTCTACCAGGTGCTGGTGACGCTGATGACCGTTCTGATGTCGGTTGCCGGCGTGCTCCTGGGCATGCTGATGACCGGGATGACATTCTCGGCCATCATGACCGGGCTCGGCATCGTGGCGCTGGCGGGTATCGTGGTGAAGAACGGCATTGTGCTGATCGACACCTATAACGACTACCACCGGCACCAGAACGTGGAAGCGGTCAAGGCCATGCTGCTCACCGTGAGCCAGCGTGTGCGCCCGGTGCTGCTTACCGCCTTCCTCACCGCGCTGGGCGTGATCCCGATGTGGGCCAATGTCGAGTTCGACTTCATCCGCCGCGAAATCGTGGTGGGCGGCATTGCCGGCTCGTGGTTCATCCATCTCTCGGCTGCGCTGGTGTCGGGCCTGTTCTTCTCGACGGCCCTGACCCTGATCATGGTGCCGGTGATGATCACCGCGCCCACGGTAATGTGGAGCCAGATCAAGTGGCTGGGCGGGCTGTTTGCCGCGCTCGGCGCCTGGATCGCCAGCCCGTTCCGGCGCGGTCAGGTCGTCGCGGCGCCCGCGGGCTTCGACGGCATGGCCGTGGAAGTGCCCGAAGGTACCGACAGCTCGAAGCGCTACATCGTCTCCAAGGATGCCGGGCTGAAAGAGAAGGAAGCCAATGGCGTCACAGTGGTGAGCCGGAGGGATGCAGCGGAGTAATCCGCCCGCCTATTCCCATGAGGCAAATGGGGCTCGCAGCGATGCGGGCCCTTGTTTTTTTGGCTAAAATAGCTAAATTAGACTTTGGCTGATTTAGCTAAGGAAGTAGGGCATGGCTACTATAACCGCCACAGAAGCGAAGAACCGGTTTGGCCAGGTGCTGGAGATGGCCCAGGCCGAGCCAGTTCGTGTTCAGAAAAATGGACGTGACGTCGCTATTGTTATTTCGCCCGAACAATATGCGGCCATGCAAAATGAAAGTGTGATGCCGAGGGTCAATCCACTGGTTCAGAAGCTGCACAAAAACAGCCTCACCCGTTGGGGCAAGGTGTATGAAGCACTGGCAAAATAGACCATGGCTGACCGCATCTACCTGACCATGGACGATGTGATGTGGATTCACTCAGAACAGCTTAGCGAATATGGCGGGGCTGCAGGCGTGCGTGATGCGGGGCTGGTTGAATCTGCATTGTTGAGACCGCAGACGGGCTACTACGCCGACCTCATCGAGGAAGCGTCGGCCCTCTGGGAAAGCCTTGCGATGAATCATGGTTTTGTCGATGGCAACAAACGTGTTGGATTTGCCTGCACGGTCATTTTTCTGCAAGCAAATGGTTTGGAGCCCACGGGTTCGGAGCAGGAGTGGATCGACTTCATTTACTCAAACCTCGACAATGGCACTTTTTACAAGGACCGGCTGGAAGCCTGGCTGCGTGAGCATACGGCTGGGCCATCGGAGCCACCTGCAGTAAATTCGTAGAGCGACCAGTCGTCGCCGTCGAAATGGATATCGCGGGGAGGCGCAGACATTGTCGCAAGCGCCCTGCCCCAGAACCTCTGGGCCGCGCGGTTGGCGTGGGGGACGGCGATATGCCAAGGGCCTGGGTGGGCATCAAGGGCCAAATTGAGTGCCGTCCGTCCGACACCCCTGCCCCGATAGGCCCGGAGCACGAAGAACTCGGCCATGAACCAACAGGGCGCCCTGCCTGTCAGCGGACATTCGTCGACGACCAGGGCAAAGCCGGCGATCTCCTCATCCTGCAGGATGAAATATGGGTGACGCCAGAACCGATCGAGGAAGCCGTATTCGAACCGCCCATCTGCCCCCACCGGGAACGGCATGAACTCGGTCATGTCGTAGAGGTAGAGCTGGATGAGGTTGGCAATGACCGGCCTGTCGGCAGTGGTGGCGGGCCGCAGGGAGACGTTCATTGCCGCGCCCCTTCGGTGAAAGCCTCGAACAGCGCGCGTATCCGCGCGGTCTGGCGCAGTTCCATGGGCGTGAGCAGCCAGATGGCCATGGAGAAGGCTGGCTCGTCGGCCAGACGAACGAGCTGGGGCGATTGTTCGGCCAGCACTGAGGGCACCAGCCCGGCCCCAAGCCCAGCATGCACGGCACGATACATCATCAAGGGCGTTGGAACGCCAACCTGCGGGCGGACCGTGGGGTGCACGCGACGCAGCCAGCGCGCTGCAGGTTGGCTGCAGTCGCGATTGCCGTATTCAAGCCAGGGCATGGAATCGGGTTCGGCAGCGATGTCGGTGCGGACATAGGGATAGAAATCGAGTGTGCCCAATTGGCGGCCGAAGAGATGGTCGTCGGGACTGTTGGTCGCGCGCAAGGCGACTTCGGCCTCCCGGCGCGAGAGATTGCGCAGTTCCGAGCCAACCTCGACTGCCAGCTCGATTTGCGGATGGCGGGCGCGAAAGCGGGTCATGGCGGGCATGTAGAGCCAGGCCAGGACATCAACCGTGGTGAGCTTGATGTGGCCGGTCAGGCGATGGTCGCGCCCGGTGATGTCGCGTTCAAGTCCCGCCAGTTCCGCTTCGATGCGCCGGGCGCTTTCCAGCAGCCGCTCGCCTTCCGGCGTGAGGATGACGCCATCGTCGCGGCGATCGGCGAGGCGGGCGCCAAAATGCGCCTCAAGCTCCTTGAGTTTTCGCGAGACGGTGGTGTGGGCAACGCCCAGCAATCGCGCGGCGCCCGTGAAGCTGCCGGCACTTTCAAGCGCTGCGATGATGCCAAGGTCGGTTGGTTGCATTGAGCAATCCTGCACAGTCAGCGCATTGTTTTGCGCATTGACGGTGCATGATTGAACCACAATGTTTCGGGCATTACCAGCCAGGGAAACACCCATGACCGCCTCAATTGCCCTTCTCACTGCCGGCGCACTTGTCTTCATTTCGGCCGCCGTGCAGCACCTCAATACGATCGGCTCGAAAGGGCTTGCTTTCGTCTTCACCGACCGCGCCACGCCGCTCAGCCGCGACGGCTTTGCCGGGCGGGCGGCCCGGACGCTGCAGAACAATCTGGAATCGGCGGGCATGGTCGCACCGGCGGTTGTCGTGCTTCTGGTGCTGGGTGTGAGCAACCCGATCGTGGCGGGCGCAGCTCTGATCTATGCTGCGGCACGCGTTGGATTTACCCTCGCCTACTGGGCGGGCGTCAACAAGGCGCGGTCGTTCTTCTGGGGGCTGGGCATGGCCATGATCGCCGTCCTGACCATCCAGGCTATGTTGGCAGCGGCCAGCAATCTGGCTTAGCTCGGCGTCGTCAACACTTGTTGACAGATCAAGCATCGTCAACTATGGTTGACGACATGACAGATCATCCACAGACGACAGTCGATCCCCGTAAAGACCCCGAGCAGGCGCTGGCCAGCGTGGTGGCGTTGCGGCGGTTGGCCGACCAGTTGGAACAGCAGGCCGTCGCCGAGGCCCTCGGCCGCGGCTGGAGCTGGACCCAAATCGCCAATGCGCTGGGCGTCAGCAAACAGGCCGCCCACAAGCGGCTTTCGGGGCTGATGCCCGAGAAGAAATAGTGAGGACATGATGCTCAAGAAGATGATGCAGGCGGCCCGGGATGCGGGCACGCTCAAGCTGTTGTGCGAGAAGGCCGAGGCTCTTGCGCGCGCCGAGGGCCGCCGGGACCCGGAGGCCGAGGACTTCGTGCTCGCGGCAATAGCCCTGCCGGACAGCGCCGCCACCAGGGTCTTTACGCGGCTCGGGCTCGACGGCGCCAGCTTCAAGGCGGCGCTGATCGCGCAGGAGCGGGAGGCGCTGAGGCAGGTTG
>CBFGPB010000033.1:0-14125 GCA_965650545.1 uncultured Devosia sp.
TGATTCAATCAGAACGGGAATTGCTCTAGACGGCCTGCCGTTCGGTCTTCGTCTCGTCCTCGAAGGCCCAAAGTCCCAGGTCCAGATGGGAGACCAGCGCGTATTGGTAATGGATACGATCGCGCTGTTCGAGTGCATCGACGATCGCATCATGCTGCTCGAACGTGTCCTGGTTGAAATCCCGCAATTCCTTGGCCCGTTCCATGATGCGGATAATCACCGGCTTCATGATCCGGTAGACATCGCGTACCGCCCGGTTGTTGAGGATGGAGACGAGCCGCAGGTGAAAGCTGAAGTCCTGTTCGGAGGCCTCGGGAATGGACTGTGCCGATTGTAATCGGGCGTTGATCTCGCGGAGTTCGGCAATATCGGTCGGCCCGACATTATCAAACAGCGTGTCCACGGTGCCGACCTCAATCAGCTTTCGGAAGCCCTGGATGTCGTTGAATGTGCGGCGGGAAATGTCGAGGGTGTTGAACGAGAACAGGTCCAGCGCCCGCTCCATGCGGTCGTCGATCAGCGTTGCCCCCACCTTGGGACGCACGGCCACGACCCCATAGGCCTTGAGGATTCGCATGGCTTCCCGGACCGTATTGCGTCCCGCGTCGAAGCGCTCGCAAAGCTCTTTTTCCGTCGGCAGGCTGTCCCCGACCTGCAGCCCGCCATCGGAAATCAGTTTCCTGATCTTGATGACCATGGCGTCGACGGCTGAGGGCGCCGCATGCTCCCTCGCCGGCGCCCGACCATTGGCCGCCTTGCCGGAGCGCTTGGTTGTCATCCCTTGACCGCTCCGACGGTGAGGCCCTCCGCCAGGAAGCGTTGCGCATAGACATACAGCACCGCCACCGGCACCGCAGTGAGCAGCGAGGCGGCCATCAGCTTGCCCCAGGGCAGGATGTCACCAACAACCAGCGACTGCAGACCGATCGGCAGCGTGCGCAAGGATTCTGAGGTGATGAAGACGAAGGCGAACAGAAATTCGTTCCAGGCATTGGTGAAGGCAAAAAGGGTCACCGACAGGATGGCCGGCGCCGCAAGGGGCAGGGTGATGCGCCAGAAGATGTAGAAGCGGCTGGCGCCGTCAATGCGCGCGGCCTCTTCAAGCTCCACAGGAATGCTTCGGAAATACCCCATCAGGACCCATGTCGCGAATGGCAGGAGGAAAGTTGGATAGGTGATGATCAGGGCAGCGTGCGAGTTGATCACGCCAATCGATGTCAGGGTCTGGTAGAGCGGAATGAAGAGAAGGGTTCCGGGCAGCAGGTAGGTGATCAGCAACAATGTTGTCAACATGCCGGCGCCACGGAAGCGCAGACGCGACAGTGCATAGGCAGCCAGCGAGGCGAGGGCAACGGAGATCACCGTCGCGGCCGCAGCCACGAAGGCGGAGTTCAGCAGCCAGGTCAGGAAGGGCGTATCCTGGACCAGGGAACGATATTGTTCGAGCGTAGGCGGCTCGGGCCAGAAGATCGACACGCGCTGGCTGATCTGCTCGGTCGACTTGAGCGAGGTGATGACAATCCAGTAGAACGGGAACGCCACGAAGAGCAGCACCGGTACCAGCAGCGCGGCTCGAATCCAGGGACCACCTTCGCGGCGCACGGCGGTGCTGGTCATGGGCTGAGTCGGCGGTCGGCCGGTGGCGATGCGCAAGCGACGGATCAACGCTTCAAACGCTCCGAACAGCACCTGTATAGGCCAGAAGACGATGTCCAGCAGCAGGTTGACGCCTTTGCCACCAAGGGCCACCAGGCGGTCGGCAATGCCTGGACGGGCATCAAACCCACCATCGCGCTTGTCGTCGTGCCGCATGAAGCGCGCCAATAGCCAGATCAGCACAGCCATCAGCGGCGCGACCGAGAAGGCAATGGCTATGCCCGGCCCGTATTGCAGCGATCCGATCGCCTTTTCATAGGCAAGGATCGAATAGAGTTTGGTGGCGCCGCTCGGGCCGCCCGCCGTCATCAGGAAGGGCAGGCCGAACTGATTGAAGGTGGAGATGAACGACAACAGCATCGTCACGACGATGACGTAGCGCAGGCTGGGCAGCGTGACGTGCCGGAAGCGCTCGATGGCGTTGGCGCCATCGACCTGGGCCGCCTCGATCTGTTCGCGATCCACGGCTTTCAAGCCGGCCAGCAGCAGCAGCACGAAGAAGGGTATGCCCTTCCAGACATTGACGGATATGATCGAACCCATCGCCATGTTCGGGTCTGAGAGCCACCCGAGCGGCCGATCGATGACGCCCATGCCCTGCAGGATGGGATTGAGGCCGCCAAACATGGGGTCGTAGATGCTCTTCCAGGCGAGCGCTGTGACGATCTCCGGCACAATCCATGGCAATAGCATGATGCCGCTCAGCAGGCTCCGGAACGGCAGCCGGCTGTTGAGAATGAGGGCGACCGACATCCCGACGATGAACTTGAGCAGCAGCGACCAGAACGTGAAGACGATCGTGTTCTGCATCGATTGCAGGAAGTCGCTATTGGTCCAGAGGCGCTCGTAGTTGCGCAGGCCGACGCCGACGGTTTCGCCGGTGAGAAAATTGAACGACGTGGTGCTGATGAAGATGGCATTGACGAAGGGCCAGAAAATCAGCAGCACCATGATCAGGACCATGGGCAGCACGAAGAGCTGGCCTACCTTCCAGTCCGGGCCAAGGAGGTTCTCCAGATACTTCCTGCGTGACTTCCGCGGCGTCGCCGCCGCCGCGGTCAAAGTCATACGGTCTTCCATGCCTGCACTCCATCAGGACACCGCGCCAGGCGTCCAGTCGAAAATGGGGAAGCGTCACGCGGCCAACTGGTCGCGCTGACGCAGGTCGGTAGTCAGCCACCGGCGGGGCATGTTCACACCCCGCCGGAACCGGCAGGTCTGACTACATGATGCCGCCTTCTTCGAAGAGCTGGACGATCTTGTTGTGTGCGTCTGTGACGGCTTCCTGGGCGGTCATGCGGCCGGCAATCACATTGCCCATGGACTGTTCGAGGATGCCTTGGGCGCGGATGGCGTCGATCTGGGCGGCAGGCTGGGCCGGCCAGGAGGGGCCGATGAACGGCTCGGGGACGCTGACCTGATCCTTGATGATCGCGAAGTTCGGATCGGCGGCGATCAGTTCATCGGTCCAGAGGTTCTCGTAGGCCGGCATGAAGAGGCCACCGGCCACCGAAGACATGGGCGTGAAGTTAGCGGGATCGAGAAGTTCAAGCGCCAGTTTCTTGGCCAGCTCGGCGTTGGGCGCGCCCTTGAAGACCGTCAACCAGCCGCCGACCTGGCCACCATCCCGGCTATCCCCATTATTGGCGTTGGGCTGGCGTAGAAGCACCGTGCCCGGGAAGACCGGGTTGTTGTCGCGCTTGGCCGCTGCGTAGACCGAGAATGCGTTGTGCGTGTAGCCGATGCTGCCTGCGAGATAGGCCTCGTTGTTGGAAATATCCCCCCAACTTTCGACACCTGGCGGCAACATGGCGGCATATTTGCCATTGCGATCATAGGTCTCGCGGACGAACTCGTAGGCCGCGACGGTTTCCGGCGAGTCAAATTCCACCTTGGTGCCGGTTTCGTCGGTGAAATGGCCGCCAAAGGCGTTGAGAATGCCCGAGGCCACGCCCCAGCCGTCCCCGGACTGGTTGACCGTGAGGCCCCAGCCGTAGAAGCCATTGTCAGGGTCCGAGATAGCGAGCGCGGCCTCGCGGCGCTTCTCCCAGGTGTCGAGCGTCTGCGGGTCGATCCCCTTTTCGGCCAGCTTGTCGCCGCGGAAGAATGTGCCGGTGGTGTTGGCGATGAAGGGAATGGCGACCCAGCGCCCATCGATCTTGCCGCTCTTTTCGGCATTGATGCCCTGCATCACGTTGCCATACTTGCTGATGGCTTCTTCGACCACGTCATTGACGTCTTCGAGCAGGCCCAGCAAGTGCATCTGCGGCACCGAAACGTTGCTGGTATAGGCCAGATCCGGCGGGTTGCCGGCCCGCACTGCGGCCGACATCTTGCCGAGGAAATCGCCGAACGATTCCGGATTGGTGGTCGAAATATCGAGTTCGGCGCCATTGGCCTCGGCGAATTTCGTCACCGTGTCCCGGAACAGGTTCTGCGCCGCTTCAAAGTATTCGGTGCGGTGGATGACAGTCAGCTTGCCGGCGGCGCCGGTCGGCAGGTCCAGCTCGGGTGCGGCTTCCTGGGCAAAAGCGGGCAGACCCCGGCTTCCGACCAGCAGGCCAAGGCCGGCGGCGCTACCGCCGCGCAAGATGTCACGCCGGGTAAACTTGTTTGACGACATGGTTCCAGCTCTCCTCAAATGGAACATGCGACCGGCACCCACGCACAAGAAGTGCAAGGCCTCTAGCGATGCCTGCGAATGCCAAGTCCTCCCTCGGGGGATCAAATCCCTCTCCCCCAGATCCACTGCCCTGCTCTCTTTTGTCCCAGCATTGACAATGAACTTCTCAACAATAGTGGCCCTAACGCTTCTTAGTCAATCTTTTGTCGGACAAAAGGCTTGTTCCAGGCATTCTTGTCTGGAATAAATACGACTAATCCTCGTAGTCCGGGCCTGTGGGATCGGGCCGAGGAGCCAGAGCGTGCCAGGGAGGGGCCAGCAATGGGTGCAGTGACCATTCGCGACGTGCGAAAGACCTATGGCAGCCTCGAAGTGCTGCACGGGGTCAGTATCGATATTGCGGACGGGGAGTTCGTCATTCTCGTCGGCCCGTCGGGCTGCGGAAAATCCACCCTGCTCCGCATGATCGCCGGCCTCGAGGACATTACCGGTGGCGAAATTGCGATCGGTGGACAGGTGGTGAACGACCTTGCACCCAAGGATCGTGACATCGCCATGGTGTTCCAGTCCTATGCGCTTTATCCGCACATGACCGTCGAAGAGAATATGGGCTTTTCGCTCAGGCTGGCGCGCGTCCCGCGCGACGAGATCCGCAAGCGCGTTGTCGCTGCGGCGGAAGTGCTCGGGCTCGAGGAGTACCTGGCCCGCTATCCGCGCCACCTGTCTGGCGGCCAGCGCCAGCGGGTCGCCATGGGCCGCGCCATCGTGCGCAATCCGCAGGTCTTCCTGTTCGACGAACCGCTCAGCAATCTGGACGCCAAACTGCGCGTGCAGATGCGCAGCGAAATCAAGATGAACCACCGCCGCCTGAAGACAACGACCGTCTACGTGACCCACGACCAGATCGAAGCCATGACCATGGCCGACCGGATCGTGGTCATGCGCTCGGGCCATGTCGAGCAGATCGGCAGTCCGCTCGAGCTCTACGATTCTCCCGACAATCTCTTCGTCGCCGGCTTCATCGGGTCACCCGCCATGAACATTCTCGATGGCATCCTCGAGGGCACCATGTTCCGGATGCCGGGAATGACCATAGACTTGGGCACTGCCGCCCCCGCCCATCAGGGGCCGGTCAAGCTGGGCATCCGTCCGGAGCACCTGCGGCTCGAGCCGCAAGGCATGCAGGCGGAGGTCCTGGTTGTGGAGCCCACCGGTTCGGAAACGCAGGTGGCGCTTCGGGTCGGAACCCAGGAACTGGTCGGCATCTTCCGCGAGCGGATCCCGGCCACGCCGGGCGACACCATGGGCATCGACATCGCCGTCGATCAGGCGCACTTCTTCGCGCCCGAGACTGGCCAGCGCCTGAAACGCTGACCGGCATTGCAGGCGCAACGCCCATCTCGTTAGTCAAACCGGACGGCTTGCGTCCTTCGGGCGGGCTCCGGGCGACAATAGGCTGGAACAGCTGGGCTCCCTGGCAACCGTGAACCTGCTGCACGGCGTGTACTGGCCCTGATCATTTGGACCAGGTCAGCGTGGCCTCGCTCAAAATGCGCTCCCGGAGCATGTCGATGAACAGCTGCATCGGACGCGACAGGGGCGAGTCCCTCAGCGTGATGATCCCGTAGTCTACCATGGTCTCGGGCACCAGCGGCACGAGCTTGACGCGCTCGCTGGCGATGAAGCTGCCGATGAAGGCCGGGACGATCGAAATGCCGATGCCTTCGGCGACCAAAGCAATGCTGGATTCGACCGAATGGGTCTCAACCCGGCAACGAACCTCGCTCTTGGCCTCGCGCAGCAGGGTTTCGATCTCCTGGCGGTTGTGGCGAAGGCGGCCCAAGAGCACCATGTCGGCCTGATTGAGATCTTCCGCTGTGATTACGTCCCGGCTCGCCAGCGCATGGTCCCGGGGAACAGCGCAGAGCGTGCCGCTGGTGAAGAGCGGCGTCACTTCGAAGCCCAGATCCTCCGTGGGCAGGCGCACAAATCCGAAGTCGGCCACGCGCCCCGTGACGGCGTGCTCGACGTAGCTATATGGCCCTGCAACCAGTTCCAGACTGACCGAAGTCGTCTCTGCCAGAAAGTCCCGGATAACCCGCGGCAGGATGGTCGTGGTCATGGAGTGGGGGAAACCCATCTTGAGCAAAGATCGCCCGAAGCGTCCGGCGCCAAGCTCGTCAGTACGCCGTTTGAGCCGCGCCAGCACGTCGGCCAGCTCATCCACTTCCTCGACCAGAATCCTTGCTTCGGCAGTCGCCAGAAGGCGCCCACGATCACGATGGAAGAGGTTGAACCCCAGATCGGCCTCGAGCGCGCTCAGCTGACGGCTGATGGCCGACTGGGACAACTTGAGAACGACGGAGGCGCCAATCGTCGTCCCGGTGGACATTACGGCGCGGAAAACTTCGAGCTGTTTGGGCGTCATAGTTCATCCCGCCAGAACGACCCGCACATGTCGGAGTCTGCATCGACCAATGCAAAAAACACATAAGATTGCGCCTTTTGCAGTTTGATCATTAGCTGCCCTCACCGGTCGCGCAAGGACATTGTGCCGGCCGCACGAGGGGACAAAGCTCATGGCGAAACGGCCGGCCAGACGCGCAACACATGGGATGGCAGGATGACTGTCTTCATCATTCGGCGGCTGCTGCAAAGCGCAGGGGTTCTCCTCGCGACCTCGGTGATCGTCTTTCTGGGGGTGTATGCCATCGGCAATCCCGCAGACATCCTGATCGCCGCCGACGCATCTCAGATGGAGCGGCAAGCGGCCATCACGGCACTTGGCCTCGACCGGCCGCTGGTTGAACAGTACTGGATTTTCCTCAGCAATGCCCTGCGCGGCGACTTCGGCCGCTCCTTCGTGTTCAACCAGCCAGCGATCAGCCTGATCCTGGCGCGGCTCCCCGCAACCCTTGAGCTGGCTCTGGTTGCCTTGGTCATCGCGCTTGTCGTGGGCATCCCCCTCGGGCTCGTCTCCGGGCTCAAGCCGAACACTCTGGTCGATGAAACGATCATGACCGGGTCCATCCTCGGCTTCAGCCTGCCGAACTTCTGGCAGGGCATGATGCTCATCATGATCTTTTCCGTATGGCTCGGCTGGCTCCCGGCCGGCGGGCGCGGGGAGACGGTGCAGGTGCTGGGGCTCACCACGAGCCTTGTGAGCTGGGACGGCCTCACGCACCTCATCCTGCCAGCCACCAATCTCGCGCTGTTCAACCTGGCTCTCGTCATCCGCCTCACCCGTACCGGCGTGCGCGAGATCATGCCGCTCGACTTCATCAAGTTCGCCCGGGCCAAGGGACTTAGCGAGCGCCGCATCGTGCTGGTCCACGTGCTCAAGAACATCATGATCCCGGTGGTGACGGTCGTCGGCATGGAGTTCGGATCCATCATCGCCTTCGCCGTCGTCACCGAAACCATCTTTTCCTGGCCCGGCATCGGCAAGCTGCTGATCGACTCGATCATGCTGCTCGACCGCCCGGTTGTCGTTTCCTACCTCCTGGTCGTCGTCTTCATGTTCGTCATCATCAATCTCCTCGTGGATATCGCCTATTCCCTGCTCGATCCGCGCATCCGGCTGAGGGACACCCAATGATGTCCCCCGGCAGCAAGTGGCGCCCGTCCACCGACACGACCCTGGGCCGGGCCCTGGACGGCATTCTCACCAGCCCGAAGGCGACAGTGGGCGGGATTGTCACGCTCCTGCTTGTGCTGACCGCCATCTTCGGACCGTGGCTCGCGCCGCAAAACCCCTATGACCTGGGCGCGATCGACTTCTTCGATGCCCGCCTGCCGCCCATGTCGCCCAGCATGAACGGCTCCATCTACCTGCTGGGGACGGATGGGCAGGGCCGGGACATGCTGTCGGCGATGATCTATGGCCTGCGCACCAGCATTGCCGTGGGCTTGCTGTCCGGCGTGGTGGCTCTCGTCGTGGGGACCGCGCTGGGCATGGTGGCCGCCTATGTCGGCGGCCGGGTGGATGCCCTGATCATGCGCCTTGTCGACCTGATGCTTGGCCTGCCGGCCATCCTCGTGGCGCTGATGCTGCTGGCCATGCTGGGGCAAGGAGTCTGGAAGGTCATCTTCGCGCTGGTCCTGGTCCAATGGGCCCAGTTCGCCCGTGCCGTTCGCGCCGCCGCTTTGGTCGAGCGCAACAAGGAATATGTCGAGGCGGCCGTTTCACTCGGCCTGTCCCGGCCCCGCATTCTCTTCGGCCACATGCTGCCAAACTGCATGCCCCCGATCATCGTTGTGGGCACGCTGCAGGTGGCGAGCGCCATTTCGGCCGAAGCAACGCTGTCCTTCCTCGGCATCGGCCTGCCCATAACCGAGCCTTCCCTCGGGCTGCTGATCGCCAATGGCTACAAGGTCCTGCTCTCCGGCCAGTACTGGATCAGCGTCTATCCCGGCCTGCTCCTGCTCGTGCTTGTCTTCAGCATCAACGTCGTGGGCGACCGGCTGCGCGAAGTGTTCAACCCGCGGTTCCTGGGGCGCTGAGATGAGCACGATCGTAGTCGACAATCTCCAGACGCATTTCGAAACGCCCGCCGGTGTCATCCGCGCCGTGGACGGTGTCTCCTTCAGCGTGGAGCGCGGCGAAATTCTCGGACTTGTTGGAGAGTCCGGATCGGGTAAGTCGATCACCGGCTTTTCCATCATCGGCCTGGTCGATCCACCGGGTCGCGTTGCCGGCGGGCGCATCCTGTTCCAGGGCCAAGACCTGGTCGGCCGGCCGGAAAACGACATGCGGGCGCTCCGCGGCAAGAAGATCGCCATGATCTTCCAGGACCCGATGATGACGCTCAATCCCGTCCTCACCATCGAAACCCAGATGGTCGAGGCCGTTCGGGCCCATGACCGTGTCCCAAGGCTCGAGGCCCGCCGCCGCGCCGTGGAAGCGCTGGGCCTGGTCGGCATTCCGTCCCCTGATGAGCGTCTCTCCGCCTATCCGCACCAGTTTTCGGGCGGCATGCGACAGCGGGTGGCAATCGCGATCGCGCTCCTGCACAGGCCCGACCTGATTATCGCCGACGAACCCACCACGGCCCTCGATGTGACGATCCAGTCGCAGATCCTGTTCGAAATTCAGAAGGTTTCCAAGGACTTTGGCATGTCGCTGATCTGGATCAGCCACGATCTGGGCGTGGTCGCCGGGCTCGCCCACAACATAGCCGTGATGTATGCCGGGCGGATCGTCGAGGCGGGCCCAGTGGACACCGTCCTCGATCATCCGGTGCACCCCTACACCATTGGCCTGCTGCGCTCGATACCGGCCAACCTGCGCCGCGGAGAGACCCTGCAGGCCATTCCCGGCATGGCTCCCTCCCCGCTGCGCCGGCCAAGCGGCTGCCCGTTCCGGTTGCGCTGTTTTGCGGCCACCGCCACCTGCGAAACCGAACTGACGGAAACCAAGGTGGGTGCGCACCGCTGGCGCTGCTTCCACCCCCAGAACGGGGTTCGCCCATGAGCACGCCCCTGGTCAGAGTGGAGCATGTCTCCAAGACTTTTGCGCGCAAGCTCGACCTCGCCGAACGTCTCGTGGGACGCCTCACAGGGGCTGCCGAACCGGCCCCGGTACGCGCCCTTGACGATGTCTCCCTGGAGATCGGCTCGGGGGAGATCGTCGGCCTTGTGGGTGAATCGGGTTGTGGCAAGTCAACGCTGGGGCGGATCCTGGCTGGCATCATGCAGCAGTCAGAGGGTCAGGTCCTATGGCAGGGCCGATCGCTTTCCGACATGCCTGCGCCTGAGCACCGGGCGGCGCTGCTGGCCAGCCAGATGATCTTCCAGGACCCGATGTCGTCGCTCAATCCGCGCAAGACCGTGGCCCAGGCGATCGGGGAAGCGCCGGTTGCGCATGGGATGACCAGCCGCTCGGAGGTTGCTGGACTTGTCGAGTCCCTGATGGCCAAGGTCGGCCTCGACCCCTCCTATGCTCGCCGCTTCCCCCACCAGTTCTCGGGCGGACAGCGCCAGCGCATCGGCATTGCGCGGGCCCTCGCGGTGAATCCGCGGTTCCTGATCTGCGATGAATCCGTTTCGGCGCTCGATGTGTCGATCCAGGCCCAGGTTCTGAACCTGTTCCTGCAATTGAAGCAGGATCTGGGGCTGACCTACCTCTTCATCAGCCACGACCTCGGCGTGGTCAAGCACATCGCCGACCGCGTGGTGATCATGTACCTCGGTCGCATCGTCGAGAGTGCGGACGCAGAGGCATTCTTCGCGACACCCAACCATCCCTACACACAGGCACTGCTGGCCGAGATGCCCAGTGTCCAGCAGCGCAGGCGGGTGTTTCAGCCGGTGAAGGGCGAGATCCCGTCACCCCTCAATCCTCCGACCGGCTGCCACTTCCATCCGCGGTGCCCCCACGCCTTCGACCGCTGCCGCGTCGAGCGGCCGGCCTTGAAGGCCATCGCGCCGGGACACCTCAGCGCCTGCCATCTCAATGACGCCCCGCCAATGCGCGCCGAGCAACGCTCCGAGGCGACAAACCCATCATGACTCATCGATCACAAGGGAAGGAAACACCTATGCCACTTTTGCGAAAGCTCCTGCTTGGACTGGCTCTATCGAGCTGCCTGACCTCTGCCGCCATGGCCGTGGATCTGACCGTGGGCAGTTCCACCGAACCGGCAGCCATCGACCCGCATTTCTCGCGCTCCGGCAACAGCCAGCAGATCGCCGCGCAGGTTTTCAACCGCCTCGTCGAACCGGACGAGAACCTGCAGATCCAGCCCGGCCTCGCCGTCTCGTGGACCAATCTCGACGAGCTGACCTGGGAGGTGAAGCTGCGCGAGGGCGTGACCTTCCACGACGGCTCGCCCTTTACCGCAGAGGACGTCGTTTTCTCGCTCGAAAGAGCCGACGAGATCCCCAACAGCCCGGCGCCCTTCACCGCCAATGTCGCGCCCATTGCCTCCATGGAGATCGTCGACCCCCTGACCATTCGCTTCACCACCACCAAGCCCACGCCGCAGTTCATGGAACTGGCCGGCATGGTCTACATCGTCTCCAAGGCCGCGGCGGAAGGCGCCAGTATCGAAGCCTTCAATAGTGGCGAGGCCGCTATCGGCACCGGCCCCTACAAGTTCGTCTCCTGGACGCCCGGCGACCACTACACACTGGCCCGCAATGAGACCTATTGGGGTGAAGCACCCGAATTCGAGAATGTCACCTATCGCCTCATGTCCAATTCGGCCGCACGCGTGGCGGCGCTTCTGGCCGGTGACGTCGACCTCATCGACTCCGTCCCTCCGGGCGACGTAGCGACACTCGAGGCATCGGAGGGTGTCCAGGTTCACAGCGCACCCTCGGGGCGCATCATCTACCTTGGCCTCGACTCCGCCCGTGACGAGAGCCCCTTCATCACCGGACCAGACGGTGCGCCCCTCAACCCCAATCCGCTCAAGGATGTCCGGGTTCGCCAGGCCATGTCGAAGATGATCGATCGGTCCTTGCTGATCGACCGCGTGCTCTCCGGCGCCGGCATGCCTGCAGGACAGTTGGCGCCGATTGGCCTGGGTGGTCATTCGACCGCGCTTCAGCCTGACCAGATCGACTTGGAAGCAGCCAAGACCCTGCTGGCGGAAGCTGGCTTCCCGGACGGGTTCGGCATCACCATCCACTCGTCCAACGACCGCTTTCCCGGCGACGGCGATATTGCCCAGGCCCTGGGCCAGCTGTTCCAGCGCGGTGGCCTGACGGTCAACGGTGTCGTGACGCAACCCTACAACGTTTATGCCACGGCGGCCGGCAAGCAGGAATTCAGCGCCTTCATCTTCTCGTTCGGCACGACGACTCCCTCGGCAGCGCCCGGAATGACCAACGTGCTCATGACCTTCGACGAGGAAGCGGGCACCGGCTCGTTCAACCGCATGCGCTATTCCAATCCGGACTATGATGCTGCCATGCGCGATGCGCTGGCCGAGTTCGACCCCGCCGCCCGCAACAGGAAGCTCGAAATCGCCGCCGAGATCGCCTTCGGGGACTATGCCATCCTCCCGCTCTATTGGCCGGAGGTGACCTGGGCCAGCCGCGACGGCATCGGCTATGTCGCCAATGTGTCGGAAGATACTCTGGCCACCTATGCGAGCGTGACCGAATGACGGCTCGGGACGCCAAAACAAGGCCAGCGGTCGGGGTGGACGTGCTCCCGCCACCCCAGCATGTGGCTGACGGGGTAATGGTCCATCGCGACGTCATGGTCACCATGCGCGATGGCATCCGGCTCGCAACCGACATCTACCGCCCGGCCCGGGATGGCGTCCCGCACCCAGGTCCGCTCCCGGTCATCCTGGAGCGGACAGCCTATGGCAAGGGGGAACGATCCCGCTCGGAAATCGAGGTGGGGATGGACCTCCCCATGACCCGGGCGGAAGTGGCCAGCCACTTTGTCCGCCATGGCTATGTGGTGATCTACCAGGATTGCCGCGGCCGCTTTGGCTCCGAGGGGGAGTTCGTCAAGTATCTGTCCGAAGGTGAAGACGGCTTCGACACGCTGGCCTGGATCGTCCGGCAGGGCTGGTGCAGCGGCAAGGTCGGCACGATGGGCCTCTCCTATGCCGCCCACACCCAGATGGCCCTGGCCTGCCTCAATCCGCCGGGTCTGGCGACCATGGTGCTGGACTCCGGCGGCTTCGCCAACGCCTTCACCTGCGGCATCCGGCAGGGTGGTGCATTCGAGCTCAAGCAGGCGACCTGGGCCTTCAACCACGCGCTGGAGAGCCCGGCTGCTCTCAAGGACCCCCTTGTGGCCAAAGCGCTGGCCGCCGAAGACCTGCGCTCCTGGTTCAAGGTCATGCCCTGGTCCGAGGGCCGCTCGCCGGTGCGGTGGGTGCCAGAATATGAGGACTACCTGCTCGAGCAATGGCGGCACGGCACCTTCGACGACTACTGGCGCCAGACGGGCCTCTATGCCGCTGGCCACTATGAGCATTTCCCGGACATCCCGGTCGCCTTCCTCTCCAGTTGGTACGACTGCTACGTCGCCTGCACCCTGGAGAACTATGCCGGGCTTTCCCGCTCGGGCTCGCGCCATCTCGAACTGATCATGGCGCCCGGCCTGCATGGAGACCGCAACAAGAGTTTTGCGGGAGACGTTTCATTTGGTCCGCGGGCGCCCATCGGCGGCAATGTGGCCGAGAGCTGGCTGGAGTACCGGCGGCAATGGTTTGATCGCTGGCTCAAACACGTCGAACCGGCGCGGCCCGATACTCCGGCCGTCCGGCTCTTCCTGATGGGTGGCGGCAGCGGTCGTCGTGATCAAGACGGTCGGCTTGACCATGGCGGCGCGTGGATCGAGGGGGCGGCCTGGCCCCTGCCGCAAAGTGAGGACCTGACGCTCTACCTTCACCGGGACGGGCGGCTGCTGAGCGCGCGACCGGAGGGAGACACTGATCCCCTCACCTACGACTTCGACCCCGCCAACCCGGTCCCAACGATCGGAGGGGCGCTGACCAGTGGCCGACCGGTTTTCGAAGGCGGGGGATTCGACCAGCGGGAGGACGAGCGCTTCTTCGGCACCAGCCGGCCGGGCTTGCCCCTCTCCTCGCGAGCGGACGTCCTGACGTTCGAGACCGAGGAACTCGCGGCAGACCTCGCCATCATCGGGCCGGTCAAGGTTCGGCTGTTCGCCTCCACAGACTGTCTGGACACGGACTTCACCGCCAAGCTCATCGACGTCCACCCGCCCAGCGACGACTATCCCACCGGCTTTTCGATGATCCTTACCGACGGGATCTTCCGCTGCCGCTACCGCAAGTCCTTCGAGCGGCCAGAGCCATGCCAGCCGGGCGAGGTCATGGAGATCGTCATAGAGCCATTCGCGACCGCCAATCT
>CBFGPB010000034.1:0-14118 GCA_965650545.1 uncultured Devosia sp.
CCGATGTGGTCGAACTGACCCTGGGTATGGCGATAGTCCTCGAAAACGAGGGTGGCATACTGGTCGAGGCCCTGGCGCTTGAGGCGCTCCAGGCCGAACTTGAGCTGTTCAGCCGAAAGGGTGATGCCGCGCAGGTTGGCCTTGTAATCGCGCGCAACCGTTTCGGCAAAGCCGCCCCAGCCGCAGCCTATCTCCAGCACCGACGAGCCCTCGGTTATGCCGGCCATGTCGGCCACGCGCCGGTACTTGGCCAACTGCGCCTCTTCCAGGCTCTGGTCACCGGAGGTAAAGACGGCCGAGGAGTAGGTCATCGAGGGGTCGAGCCACTGGCCGTAGAAATCGTTGCCGAGGTCATAGTGTTCGGCAATGTTCTTCTTGGCGCCTTCGAGCGTGTTGCGCCGGGAGATGTGGTAGTGCAAATCGGCGGCGGCGCGGCGGAAAAAGCCTTTGCCGGCCGCATCGAACATGTCGCGGTTCTGCAGAAAGAAGCGGAAAAGCGCGGTCAGATCATCGGACTCGATGTCGCCGTTCATATAGGCGGCGGCAAAGCCGACGGTGCCGCGCTGCATGGCTTCGGAAATGACCTTGAAATTGTTGAGGCGGAGCGTGGCGTGCTCGCCGGTATTGGCCTGTCCGACGGTACGGGTCCGGCCATTGGGAAAGATCACCGTCAGCGAGCCATGGCGCGGGTTGCCAATCAAGGACACTCCCAGGCGCTCGACGAGCCAGGAGGTAAAATTTGTCCACGCAGATGCACCGGTTTCGGTGTGTTCGACGGCTGTTTTTGTCATTTTGCCGCTTGTTCCAACTATAGTTTCAAACGGCGGCACGCCGAGACGCGTCGCCAAACACCGGGCGTCAGAAATGTCCTCGCGAAAGGGCTTCGCCTCCCCGAAGACACCGCAGGATAGTTTAGCCGCCACAAGCGGATATGCAAGCGGCCTCAACCAGCAGGCGTGCGCCCGCCACCTGCCTGAGGCACTACGTGGGTGGCGGCCGGGTGGATCGCAAGGACGGCTATCGAGCCGGCCGCGCGATATCGGTGAGGCGGAACTGGACCTGTTCGCGGCCCTGATAGTGGTCGATGGAGAGTCCCCCGGCAAAGTGCAGGGGCTGGTCGCCATCGCGCATCAGCGTGTCGCCCAGAGCGGTACCGGCGGCCCGGAAGGCAATGGCCTTGAGCTTGGCGCCATCGTCGGAGGCCAGGGTGAAGCTCACATGCCCGCCCTTGCCCACGACCTGCGGGAAGCGGGCGCGATGAGCGGGAAAGGCGAAAACCGGCGAGGGATTGCCGGCGCCATAGGGGCCAGCCTTGTCAAGGTTATGCAGCAGATCAACATTGGCGCCACGGGCCGTCAGCGCGGCATCGACCTTCAGTGCCGAGGCGGCACGGGCCACGCCAACGCTGGGCGCAAGCTTTTCGGCGAGGAAGGCGCGGAAGGGACCGAGATCGCCGGGGCGGAGCGAGACACCCGCGGCCATGGCATGCCCACCGCCCTTGGGGATGAGGCCGGTTTCGACCGCTTGGATGACCGCAGACCCCAGATCAACACCCGGCATGGAGCGGCCGGAGCCGGTACCGGTACCGTCGGGGTGGAGGGCAATGGCAAAACTGGGGCGCTCGAAGCGCTCCCGCAACCGCGCGGCGACAAGGCCGACAACGCCGGGATGCCAGTTGGCGGAAGCAAGGACCAGGACCGGGGGCCCCTCCCCGCCGCCGATCTCGGCCTCGGCGGTGGCGGCGGCCTCCTCGACGGCTTCCACCTCGATGCGTTGGCGTTCGCCATTGAGCTCATCGAGCTGGGCTGCGATGACCATGGCCTGGTGCTCGTCGTCGAGGGCAAGGAGACGCGTGCCGAGAGCGGCGTCGCCGATTCGACCGCCGGCATTGATGCGTGGGCCGATGAGAAAACCCAGGTGATAGGGATTGAGCGGGCCTGAGACACGCGCAGCCAGAGCCAGCGCCGAGAGACCCGGCTTGTCACCGCGGCGGGCGACTTCGAGGCCGCGGACAACGAAGGCGCGGTTGAGACCGGTAAGGGGCACGACATCGCAGACGGTGGCCAGCGCCACGAGATCGAGGAGTTTCAGCAAGTCCGGCAGACCGGTATCGCCGCGGTTACGCAAGGCGCGGTTGACGGCGACCAGGACCATGAAGGTGACTCCGGCCGCGCAAAGGTAGCCCAGGCCGGAGATGTCATCCGGCCGATTAGGGTTGACCAGGGCGGTGGCGGGCGGCAGGTCGTGGTCGGAGAGGTGGTGGTCAATGACGAGGACATCGGCGCCACGATTGCGGGCATGGGCAATGGGGCCGTCGCTGGTGGTGCCGCAATCGAGCGTAACGATGAGGCTGGCCCCGGCATCCACGAGCTTATCCATGGCGGCGATATTGGGGCCGTAGCCTTCGAAGATGCGGTCCGGGATGTGGACCTGTGGCTCGATGCCGAAGTGGCGGAGATAACGCGTCATCAGGGCGCAGGAGCAGGCGCCGTCGACGTCATAATCCCCGAACAGGGCGATGGATTCGTTGTCGGCTATGGCCTTGGCGAGGCGCTCGGCCAGCGCGTCCATATCCGTCAGCGTGGACGGATCGGGCATGAGGTTGCGGATGGCGGGCTCGAGATAGGCTTCCGCGTCCTCGAGCCCCACGCCGCGCGCCGCGATGATGCGGGCGAGAATATCGGGAATGCCGGTGCGCTGGCCGATGGCCGTGGCGGTGCGGGCCTGCGCCGCATCCAGACGATCCACCCAGGCACGGCCAGTGACCGAACTGGTGATGTCGAGAAAGGGGCGCGGGGATTCGGGCATGCGTCAGCGATTACCGCGCATGCCTTGCCTTGATCCAGCGCGTTGTCTGGCTCCAGCTGCGCATGACGACGGTGGAGGTCTCGACCCAACCGCGGCGGAGGCGGACGCCATCGACCAGCGAACCATCGGTGATGCCGGTGGCCGAAAACAGCACGTCGCCAGCGGCCAGATCGGTCACGTCATAAATGCGGTTGGGATCCTCGATGCCCATTTCCCGTGCGTGGAGGCGCTTGTCGGGCGTATCGAGGATGAGCTTGCCCTGCATATGGCCACCGATGCAGCGGAGGGCCGCCGCGGCCAGGACACCCTCCGGGGCGCCACCGGACCCCAGATAGATATCGACACCGGTATCGGCGGTGTTGACGGCATGAATGACGCCGGCAATGTCGCCGTCGCTGAGGAGCTTCACCGAAACGCCGGCCGTGCGCAGCTCTTCGAGCAGGCCGCCATGGCGGGGGCGATCGAGCACGATGGCAGTGATCTCGGAGATGGGCACGCCCTTGGCCTTGGCCAGGGCTTTGACGTTCTCGGTCGCCGACCATTCGATGTTGATGGTCTCGGGCGGGTATTCGGCGCCGATAGCGATCTTGTGCATGTAGACGTTGCGGGCAACGTTGAGCAGGCCGCCGCGCTCAGCCATGGCCAGAACGACCAGGCTGTCGGGCTGGTTCTTGGCACAAAGCGTAACGCCTTCGAGCGGATCCACGGCGATATCGACGTCGGGCCCCTGCCCGGCGCCTACAGGCTGGCCGACATAGAGGTTGTCAACCTCGTATTGCTCTCCCTCGCCGATGACGATGCGGCCGGAAATGGAGACTTCGTCGAGCTCGGCCTTCATTGCGGCAACGGCAGCCTCGTCGGCGGCCTTCTCGTTGCCCTTGCCGCGCCACTCGGCCGCGGCAATCGCCGCACGCTCGGTCACGCGCACCATTTCCAGGGTGAGCGTGCGGTGCAGATTGGCCGGGTGCTTGCCGTCTTCGACCTTGCTGAGCTTCATGGTTCCCCCCGAAGCGCTGCCGGCCGGGGCTAGAGCTTCTCGATACGGATCAGTTGTGGTTCGCCGACTATGAACCCATCCGCAGCGATCTGCGCAAGCGCTTCGCGCACGGATGCTTCCAAAGTCTGTTGAGTAATCATGACCACGGTGCGGGTCGGCGACCCGTCGGGCGCGATGGCCTTCGCACTCAAATCCGACCGCTGAATGACACTGTCGATCGAAATCGCCTTTTCCCCCATGCGCGTGGCAATGGCGGCCAGCGCGCCGGGCACATCCTTGGCGCTGAGACGAATGTAGAAGCCTCCGTCATGCGCGCGATTGGGGGCTTCGCGATAGGGCAGAAGCTCGTCGGCCGGCACGCCGAGCGGCGGCACCCGGGTACCGCGGGCGATGTCGAGAATGTCGGACAGAACCGAGGAGGCCGTGGGCGGGCCACCCGCGCCAGGACCGGCAAGGAGCAGTTCGTGAACGTGATCGGTCTCGAGCGCCACGGCATTCATGACCCCGTCGACGCCGGCAATGGCGCTGCCCTTGGGCACGAAAGTGGGGTGAACGCGCTGCTCGATGCCGCTCTCAGTGCGTTCGGCAATGCCGAGCAGCTTGATTTTGTAGCCAAGATCGGCGGCGACCTGGATATCGTGCTGGGTGATGCCGGAAATGCCCTCGATGCGCATCTTGTCGGGCGCGATCTCGTAGCCAAAGCAGAGCGTGGCCAGAATCGAGAGCTTGTGGGCGGTGTCGTAACCTTCGACGTCAAAAGTCGGGTCGGCCTCGGCATAGCCCAGGGCCTGCGCGTCCTTGAGGCAATCGGCAAAGGAAATGCCCTCATTGCCCATGCGGGTGAGGATGTAGTTGCAGGTGCCGTTCATGATGCCGAAGACCTTGGCGATGCGGGCCGAGCCGAGGCCCTCGCGCAGGGTCTTGATGACGGGGATGCCGCCGGCAACGGCAGCTTCGAAGCCCAGCTGGGCGCCGGATTCTTCGGCGAGGCGGGCGAGCGTCACGCCATGCTTGGCGAGCAGCGCCTTGTTGGCCGTGACGACCGGGCGCCCGATTTCCAGAGCAGCCTTCACGGCGGCGAAGGCCGGACCGTCCTCGCCACCGATGAGTTCGACAAAGAGATCGATTCCGTCCCATTTGGCCAGGGCAACCGGATCGTCGAACCACTCGAGCCCAGAAATATCAATGCCGCGGTCTCGGGAACGCGAGCGCGCGGCAACGGCAACGACTTCGAGCTGCCGCCCAAGTTTTCGCGTCAGCTCGGCGCCATCCTTCTGGAGGATGCGAACCAGCGTCGCGCCGACATTTCCCAGACCAGCCACGCCGACGCGCAGGGGCGCCTGGCGGTCGGCATCGCCAAAGTCAGCCATGGCCTTGAGGATGCGCGCACGCGTTTCGGTGCGCGGCTCCCTTCCGTCGCGCAGGTCGAAGACGAACAGCGGGTCGCCTGCTACGATGCGGCCGAAGCGGGTGGGCGTCCACCCCCTCGCGGAGATGAAGCTTTCAACGGATTGGCGGAAGGACTGGATATCACTCATGGTGGCGGACATGTGCATAGGAAGTCGCCTAGTCGTCAATAGGAATTATTTGGCCGCGCTGCTGCTTTGCCTGATGCCCGCCGGCGCGCCACTTGCGCAGGAAAGTGCCTATAGCACCGTCGAGCCATCGGCGCTGGCGACGGGTACTATCAGCTATGGAGCACTGGTAAGCATGGCGCTGCCAGGGGCTGCCCAAATAGGCGATGGTCTGGTGATCGAGAGCGATATCAGCCTGCCGCATATCGAAGGACCCGAGTTCTCGCTGACGGCCACAGCACCGGTCAATGTCGAAAGCATCCAGGCCATGCCGCTCTCGGTGGAGGGCCGTTCGCATCTGGCGCTGATGATCGAGCTGGCAGGTGGCGACGACGATCTTGGTCCGGTTGCAGCGCTCGCGCTGTTCGACATGGCTTCAGAGCCCGTACTGGTTGACGTCAAGGATGTCGGCTTCGACCGCATGTCGGGTTTTGCGGATCCCCCGAACCTGACCGTCGGCGATGGCCAGGACCTGATCCTCGTAAGCAACAGTCACGGCAATGCCGGCCAGTTCTACAGGGCGATCACAATCGTGGATGTGGTCGATGGCGCGCTCAGCATGGTGGACATGATCATGACGCTCGACGACCTCACCTGCGCCGGCAGCGAGAGCCAGACGGTAAGCTACGCGACCACGCCGACATCGTCCGGGCGGGGCGACTTCGAGGTCACGGTCATCGATGTGATGGCTGGGCCTGAGGAGGTCTGCGAGGGTGTCGAGCCCCACCAGCCGTCCGAGACCCGCTACAGCGTCACTTACAGCTGGGATGCAGCCGTCGGCCGCTATGTCGCGCAAGGAGAAGGCTGGGCGGAACTCGACGATCTCAACGGGGAGAGATACTGAGCCGCCGCCCTGCGCAAAGGGGTGACGGCACAGGGAGATCAGTTGGCCTGTCTGGGGGAAACTGGGCCGACGCGAGCGTCGGCCCGCTGCACTATTGGCCGCTGACCTTGGCGGCGGCAGCTCCCAGCACATCGAGATAGCGCGGGAGGCCCCAGCGCAGCGAAAGGATGCTTGGCGGAGAAACCGAGGCCACGTTTTCCGTGCCAACCAGCGCAGCGAGGCCTCCGTTCTGAATGACCGGATAGGACTGAGCCTGCGGGGTAGCGAGCCACTCGTCGAGGGCAGATTGTTCTTCGTGATAGGTGATGAAGATGTCGGCCTTGAGCTGGTCGAAGAGTTCATAGCTGAGGGGGTAGTAGAAGGCGTCGCCTTCCGGCGCCAGGGCGGCCACGCTCGGGTCCATAACCATGCCGAAATCGGTGAGGAACTTCATGCGGGCGTCCAGTGGTGCATAGACGGCCATGGCGCCATCGTAGTCGTTGGCGCTGGCGAAGGTGATTTCCCTGAGGGCTGGATACCGGGCAAATTCGGCCTCGACCCAGGCCGTCGTCTCATCGACCAGGGTCTTGGCTTCGGCCTCCTTGCCGAGCGCCTTGCCGATGATGAGGGTCAGGTCCTGCCAGGACGTGGACCAGGGCGCGCCGACATAGGCAATCGTGGGTGCTATGCCGGACAGAAGCGCATACTGATCCTCGGTGATGCCGGAATAGGCCGCAATGATCAGATCGGGCTCGAGTGCCGCGATCTGTTCGACCGGTGGCTCGCCCGCAGCGTCAAGAATGGCGGGCATTTCGGCGCCGGCGGCCTCAAGGGCATTCTCGACCCATTCATGAACACCATTGTCGCCGCCGCCATAGGCCTGGAAGGGCATGCCGACCGGAATGACGCCCAAGGCAATGACCACATCTTCGTTGCTCCAACCCCAGGTCACGATGCGCCTGGGCTCGGCCGGAATCGTGGTTTGGCCATGCGCGTGGGTGATCGTGACCGGAAAGGGCTGTGCCTGGGCTGAGGCGACGAAGCCAAACCCAATTAGTGCGGAAATGATGAGGCAGCGGAGGTGCATAGGATCATCCTTTGCGTGGAGATGACCTCTCCATACAAAAGGTGATAATAAATGTCATGTATAAAGTGATGACTCCGGACCCTGCCTTCAGTGGCGGGTGAGCAGTACCATGGTCTCGTAGTGGTCGGTCTGTGGGAACATGTCGAAGAGGCGGATATGCCGGGGCCGGTAGGCGGGCATGGCGGCAATATCGCGGGCCAGCGTCACGGCGTTGCAGCTTGAATAGACAATCGTGGGAATGCTGGAAGCCTGCAGCGTAGCGCAGAGCCTGTCGCCAAGGCCGCGGCGCGGAGGGTTGACGATAATGGCGTCGGGCATTTCGCTCGATTGGAGGGCCGTCGCGTCGCCCACGGCAAAGGTAACGTCCGTGAGGCCCGCTTCGGCGGCACTGAGCTTGGCGGAGTCGACGGCGGGTGCGCTCACCTCGATACCGTGCACCCGCCGGCCCGGCGCCGCTGCATGCAGGGCGAAACCGCCGACACCGCAGTAGAGGTCCCACACGGATTGCGCACCGACCTCGTCGACCCACTGGCGGGCCTGCTCGTAGAGACCAATAGCGATATCGGTATTGGTCTGGAAGAAGCTGGCGGGGCGCAAATGCAGGACAAGGCTGCCGAGGCGCATTGGGAGCGTGTCGCCGCCGGTTAGAGCTATTTCCTCCTCGCCCTCGAGCACGGCCTTGTGCTCGGGCAGCAGATTGGCAGTGACGATCTTGAGCTGCGGCAGTTCGGCCAGAAGGGTGGGCAGGTGCTTTCGGATGCGACCGAGCGGTTCGGTTGAGCGCAGCACGAAACGCAGCATCAATTCGCCATCGGGCGACTCAGTCAGCAGCACATGCTTGAGCTCGCCACGCCGGGCGGGAATATCATAGGGGGTGATACGGGCGCGCGTGATGAATGCCGAAATAGGCGCGAAAGCGCCGCGCAGCCCCGAAGAGAGTATCCCACAGCCGGTGAGGTCGACGCCGTGCTGGGACAGGTCAAGGATGCCTAGGGTCGGATTGTCCGTCGTCCCGCCGACGACCATCTTGGCCTTGTTGCGAAAGCCACTGGGGCTGCTGACCAAGGGCGGCAGCCATACTGCCTCCGGCCAGGCCGCAAGCAGGTCCCGCGCGTGCGCCATCTTACCGGCGACCTGAGCGTCATAGGGCGTGCCCATGAGGGTACAGGAGCGGCAAACACCCCGGTCGAAATAGCCGCATTGCATGGCGGTGCTCAGAGCTGCATCCACGCGACTATCCCATTGCAAGGAGGGAGGCGGTAATCCCGCCTCCCGGAGCGTGCATTACTTGGCGGCGGTGGTCAGCGGCACGACATTGCCCTGCCCTGTCTTGCCGGCCAGGAACCGCTTGATGTTGCGGGCGGCCTGGCGGATGCGATGCTCGTTTTCGACGAAGGCGAGGCGGATGTACTGGTCGCCGTATTCGCCGAAGCCGACGCCGGGCGCGACCGCCACCCCGGTCTCCTGCACGAGGAGCTTGGCGAATTCGAGCGAACCCATGTCAGCGAACTGGTCCGGGATCGGCGCCCAGGCAAACATGGTCGCCTTCGGCACCGGGATGTTCCAGCCGGCGCGGCCGAAGCTTTCCACCATGACGTCACGGCGGTGCTTGTAGACCTTGCGCACTTCCTCGATCACGTCGTCCGATCCGTTGAGGGCCGCTACGGCGGCTACCTGGATGGGGGTGAAGGCGCCGTAATCGAGGTAGGACTTCACGCGCGCCAGGGCGGCAATCAGGCGTTCATTGCCCACGGCAAATCCCACGCGCCAGCCGGGCATGGAATAGGTTTTTGACATGGAGGTGAACTCGACGGTGATGTCGATGGCACCCGGAATCTGCAGCACGGACGGCGGCGGCTGGTCTTCATCGAAATAGATCTCGGAATAGGCAAGATCGGAGAGAATGAAGATGTCGTGGGCCTTACAGTACTTGACCACCTCGGCATAAAAGTCGAGGTCGGCAGTGTAGGCCGTCGGGTTGGCCGGATAATTCAGGACAAGGGCGATCGGCTTGGGAATCGAGTGGCGCACGGCGCGGTCGAGCGAGCGCATGAAGTCTTCATTCGGATCGGCCGGCATGGAGCGGACGACGCCACCCGACATGATGAAGCCGAAGGAATGGATGGGATAGGTCGGGTTGGGCACCAGCACCACATCGCCCGGGGCGGTGATGGCCGAGGCCATGTTGGCAAAGCCTTCCTTGGAGCCCAGCGTCGCCACGACCTGTGTATCGGGATTGAGCTTCACACCGAAACGGCGGCCGTAGTAGCTGGCCTGGGCTTTGCGCAGACCCGGAATGCCCCTCGATGTCGAGTAGCGGTGGGTGCGCCCGTCCTTCACGGTTTCCTGGAGCTTGGCCACGATGTGCTCGGGCGTCGGCATATCGGGGTTGCCCATGCCCAGATCGATAATGTCCACGCCCTCGGCGCGCGCCTTGGCCTTGATCGGATCGATATGGGCAAACACGTAAGGCGGAAGACGGCGGATGCGATGGAAGACTTCGCTCATTTATTCCTCGGACGGCCCTGGGGCCTCAAACTGATCGCGACGCACCGGCAAGCGCCACACCTGGCATATGGAAGGCCGATTATCGCGGAATTGTGGTTGTATAGGGGTTAAGCGGCCCTGACGGACCGGAGACAGTCATGTTCGGCTCTTCCCGGCCAGTCGCTGGCCATATGGGAAGAGCTATCGGGCGCTTGCGGCTGCCGCACCAAAGGCCGCCACGCGATTGCCGGCGAGCATTGCTCCAAACCATGCAACAGTGAACGGAGACGGCATGTCTCTTGCCCTTGTGAAATGTCTTCTGATACCACGTCGACGCGCGGCTCATGACTTAATATGTTCTATGGTCAGCCTTGTAAATGCCGTCCTGCCCCAACATGTAGAGGGCCGGCAGAAGCCGCCAAGCAGAAGCGTCGGGTAGGTGCATGAGCAAACGGGTCGCGATCGCCACTATAGGGACCGCCGGAGACGTCCGGCCGTATCTCGCGCTCGCCATCGCCCTCAAGGATCAGGGCCACAACGTCGTGCTCGGCGCCAATGCCGATTTTGAGGAGCTGGTGCACTCCCACGGGATCGAGTTCCACAACCTGGGCACCAACATGCAGGACTGGCTGCAGCAGTCGCGCTTCGACACTGCCATTAGCCAGATGAAGCTGCATCACTTCCCGCAATTGCTGCGCCAGGGCCAAGCACTGGTGGAGAAGGCCGCCCGGAATTCGTGGGTTATGGCGCAGGGCGCCGATGCGGTCGTGGTCAACATCAATACCAGCTTCGGCATCGACATCGCCGAGGCGCTGGATATTCCGGTCATCATGACGGCGATGCAGCCGCTCAATCCCACGCGCGAATTTCCGATCTGCGCCTACGAATTTCCTGATCTGGGGCCGACTTTCAACAAGCTCAGCTATATCGCGATGAACATCCAGCAGGGATACTATGACCTGCCGCGCGACCGTGTGCGCAAAGAGCTGATGGGCCTCGGGCCACGCAAGCGGGGCGGCCTGTTCCGGGACAGCCACGGCAACAATCTGCCGACGCTCTACAATTTCTCGTCCCTGGTTTCCCCGCGGCCGCGGGACTGGCCGCAAACGGCGGTGGTCACCGGCTTCTGGTTCCTCGACGACAACAGTGGCTGGACGCCTCCAGAAGACCTGCAGCGCTTCCTCGATGCGGGTCCGCCGCCGGTCTATATCGGCTTCGGCTCGATGCCGTTCGGTGCAGAGCGCAATACGCAGATCCTGCGGTCGGCGCTCGAACAATGGGGCGGCAGAGCCGTGGTTTCGCGCGGCTGGGGCGGGATCAATATCGACGACCTGCCCGACACGGTCTTTGCGGTATCCGAAGCCCCGCACGACAAGCTCTTCCCGCTGATGGCAGCGGTCGTGCACCACGGCGGCGCCGGCACGACCGCCGCGGGCCTCCGGGCCGGCAAGCCCACCTTCACCCTGCCCCAGGCCTATGACCAGCGCTATTGGGGCCGCCGCGTGCGCGCCCTGGGCTGCGGCCCGGCCCCGGTACGGCTGCGCGCCATCACGCCGGAAATCCTGGCCAGTGCGCTGCATGAGCTGACCACCAACCCGACCATGGCGGCCAACGCCCGCCGGGTCGCCGATGCGCTGGCTGCTGAGGATGGGCTGGGTACGGCGGTGAACTTCATCGAAGCAACCATCGACGCGGCAAAGGCGGGTGCACGGCGCTATCCGGTTACGATGTGAACCAGGAGTCGCTGAGTCGGTCGGCCTGTCCGTCATCGGGTGGCCCGATCAAGAGAAGGAAAGCGCGGTGAAGATTTGTCTGGTGGGAGCGGGAGGCGGTATCGGCAGACAGCTGCTGGAAACCTTCGCTGCCAGCCACCGCGTTCGCCCGGTCTATCGCACCCTGCCCCAGAATGCCGACGCCGCCGCTGTCACCTTCGGAGATGCCGAGGCGCTGGCTGATGCCGTGCAGACGAGCGAGGTCGTGGTCCATGCCGCGCTCAACACCAAGGCGCGCGGCCAGGCGTTCATTCCGGCCAATCGAGCCGCAACCGACACGCTACTCGATCTGATTGAACCCGGGCGGTGCAGGCTGTTCGTCTATTTCAGTTCGCAAGTGGTCTATGCCGCGCTCGACCCGATCAAGCACGCGCGGCAAAGCGAGGACCTCGACCTCCCCGAACGAGCGGGCCTCGACGCCTATACCCGCCTCAAGATGGAGGAGGAGAAACGCGTCATCACGGTCTGCCAGGAAAAGGGCATCGACTACCTCATCGTCCGGCCGACGGTGGTCATGGGCCCGCATATGCAGTGGTCGAGCGGCATAGTCGAGGCCATGCGCTGGGCGCCGATGGGCCTCAAGAACCGCACGTTCAATCTCGTCCATGTCGAGGACCTGAGCCGGCAATTGCTGGCGCTGATCGAGAACGGGGTCCGCAACGAGGTCGTCAACCTGGGCGATCTGGACGTCTCATCCGATGCCTATTTCGCCCATGCCGCCCGACTGGCCGGGCGCCCCATCCTCTTGGCGCCGAACTGGCTCGGCAGAGCGCTCGGGCGCGCCATTCCCTCGACCCTCTGGTTTCTGGGCCATGACGTGACCGTCGACACTGAGAAGGTGCGCCGGCTGACCGGGTTATCGACCGAGCGCCAACTGGCCGACTTCTTCGAGCCGCAGAAGAGGATCGTCCGGGCCAGCACACTGGAGGTCATCCGCGATACAATGCGGGGAGGCCGGCCGTTCCACACGATCGGACGCGGGTATTTCCTGTGGTTCAACGATCCCCATGGCACCGACCAACTGGTGATGGAGCCCTATGCCGGCATTGTGGAGATGGCCGGCGACGAGCTGACTGTGCGAGCCGGCACAACTCTGCGGACCGTGCTGGACTATCTGGTTCCGCGAGGGCAATGCCTCGCAACCCTGCCCGAATTCGTCGATATTTCGGCCGGTGCGTGCTTTTTCGCCGAGGTCCATGGCAGCAGCAGCGAGCATATTTCGCTCTACGACCTGATCACGGCTGTCCGGTATGTGAACCGGGAGGGGGACGAAGTCCTGTCGCGCCGGGATGACAGCGCGTGGGACCGGTTGCGCGGTGAAACGGGAATCGTTGTCACCGAGGTGACCTTTCGGTGCAGCGCCAACCGGCGCCTGGCCAATGTGATCGAGTGGCACCCGGACAGCCAGCTCGAAGACTATGTGGCGGGGGGCTACCGGGCTAATCTCAGCACCACTGTGCACTGGTATCCGCGCAGCAGGGAGCTGATGGTCTATAACGTCAATCCCCTGGGCGACAGCCACCCCAAGGATCGCGGGCCCTTTGCGCCACTGCGCGGTTCACCTGCGCCTATCCAGAAGCTGTTGCTGAGCCTGCGCCTGCGCGGGCGCCTGCGCATCGTGGGGTCTTCTGAAGAGGTGCTGGCCCCTTGGACGGGCATGCCTGCAAAACATGTCATCGGCAAACTGTTCCGGACCGGTCGCCGCCGCATCCGCAACATGGAAGTGTGCGTGCCCGATGTCTATGCGGCGGCGTTCTTCTCGAGGTTGCGCCGAAATCTCCCGGACCTGCGCATCTATCCCGGACAGGGCATCGGGGTCCGGTTCACCTGTGACAAGGCGACGGGGCGAGGATTTGTCTGGGTGGAGATGACCTCGCGCAATTCCGAGCAGATGCATGCCATGATCGACATGGCCCGCGAGGTCTGCGGCGAGTCCTTCTGGCTGCACCGCGGCAAATATGTCCCCTCCTGGGTCGGGGTCGAGCACCAGTTCATCCCCCGCAAGGGGCTCGTCGACCTGCCGGTTGCAAGCGGCCAGTCGCAGGACATGGTGCAGCGATAGCTTGGCGACCGGCACCGGTCGCAGAAACGAAAAATGGCGGCCCTTGGGCCGCCATTTTGTTTGACGTGTACGTCGATTAGTGCGTGACGCTGGCACCGGCATCGTCGACCGGATCAACGCTGGCCGTCACGGCCGGAGCTTCATCGAAATTCCATTCGATGGGCTCGGGCTTGCGCACAAGGGCGCGCTCGATGACCTGGTCCATGCGCGAGACCGGAACGATTTCCATGCCCTGCTTGACGATGTCCGGAATCTCCTGGAGATCGCGGACGTTCTCCTCGGGGATGAGCACCGTCTTGATGCCGCCGCGCAGGGCCGCGAGGAGCTTTTCCTTGAGGCCACCGATGGGCAGCACCCTGCCCCGCAGAGTGATCTCGCCTGTCATGGCGACATCGTTGCGCACCGGAATGCCGGTCATCACCGAAACGATGGCGGTGGCGAGGCCGATACCGGCCGAGGGACCATCCTTGGGGGTGGCGCCTTCGGGCAGGTGGACGTGGATGTCGCG
>CBFGPB010000035.1:0-14087 GCA_965650545.1 uncultured Devosia sp.
GCCCGGAACCAGAGGGAAACAAGCAGATGCGTAAAGTGACAGCCGGGCTTTTTCATTCCGTCGATGGCGTGGTGCAGGACCCGTTCAAGTTCCAGTTCGACAGCTTTGACGACCAGCTCGGGGAAATGCTGACCGGGGTGCAGGAACGGGTCGACACTGTGCTCATGGGCCGGGTGGGCTGGTCGGAATGGGCGGGCTATTGGCCCGTGGCCGAGCAGGACATGGATTTTGCCCAGTTCATCAATGCCGTGCCCAAGCATGTCGCATCCGAAACGCTGAGCCAGGCCGACATGGCCAAATGGTCCAATTCATCGCTGATCGCGGGCGACGTTGTCGATTTCGTGCGCAACCTGAAATCGCAGACGGGCGGAGAGATCGCCGTGATGGGCGGCATTTCGCTGGTGCGGCAATTGCTCTTTGCTGGGCTGATGGACGAGCTCTCGCTCATCACCCATCCGGTCGTTGCCGGCGAAGGGCGGCATCTCTTCGAGCCCGGCGATCCGACCACGCGGCTGGAGCTGGTCCGCTGCGACGTGACGCCCAAGGGCAATGTGGTGCAGGTTTATCGGAAGAAGGCCTAGTGCACGGGTGCCCTGGTTCCTGCGCCTCCCCCCCCTTGCGGGGAGGGTAGCGGCGCTTGGCCGAAGGCCGTAGCAGAGCTGGGTGGGGGGGCTCGTGTGCAGGGTGTCCGCTTCGGGGCACCAGCGCGTTGCGCACCCCCACCCAACCTCCCCCGTCAAGGGGGAGGAGTTACACCGGCGAATGCCTTGCCATCGAGGGCAATCTCACCCAGCCTCTTCACCACCCTGTCTTTCTCCCGCGTCAGCCCCTTATAGGCGAGCTGCTCCGGCGTCAGCGCCTCGATCTGTTCTATCAGCGAGGCCGCAATCGCGGCCCCTTCGTCATGCGCCTCCAGCCGCTCCAGCTGATCAACCGAAATGCGAATGGAAAACGCAATCGCCCCGGTCTCGGGCAGTTTGCGCAGGGTCTGCCGCTCGACCCGCAGAAACACCTTGTCGGCACGCTCGCCACTGCCGAAGCGCCGCTCTTCCGGCCCCGACACGTCGGGGTGGAACAGCCTGTCATCGCCATAGAGCGAAAAATTCCAGCGGATCATCGGGGTTTCCGGCCGCATGGCGTCGAACATGCGGGCCATGATTTCGGCCTGCCGCGTGCCGGGACCGAAGCCGGGCACCGGGGCATGAATATCCGCGAGAACCTTGCCCATCTTTTCGGACAAGACCCAGGACGAGGGGAAACAAAGGCTGCCGGCCACCAGCCGCCAGCCCGCGTCATCGCGCTGGAGGAGGAGCAGATCGTCCTGCACCAGCCTTGCCGCCGTCAGCAGCGGGCTGCCCACTCCGTCGAGCGGCACGGTCTCGCCGGTTGGAGCCACCAGCATTCCGGCCTTGCTATGCTGCCATAGCTCCGGAAATCGCGCCGGCAGATGACCAGCCAGAAGTGCCAGCAGCTCCGCCTGCGCCGCCCGGCTCTCCGGCAATTCGGCAAACACGGCCTGCAGCCGCTCGGCAGATAGCCGCGCCTTTTCGGCCAGTTGCCCGGCCATGGCCGCGTCGGGTTCGAGCCAGTCCTGCGGGTCGAGCGGTTTCGTGCCGATGCGGAAAAGCGGCGAGGAGCCGTCATAGGGCGTGGGCAGGGTCATGGCGGCATAGAGCCCGCGCCGTGACAGGATGGCAAGATGGGAGGTGAACCGGCATTGGCGATCGGACGTATTCGAGCATGGCGACACGTCACCAAAAGGGGAGCATCAGACATGCGTCGACTGGGTTGGATTGCAGGCCTCACGCTGCTGGCCACGGGCCAGGTCATGGCCGTATCGGTCTGGGAATTGTCGCGGGTCTGCGGCGATGATGCCAAGGCCTATTGCGATGGGGTCGGCTATGGCGATGCCATGCAGGCCTGTCTCGACCAGAACTACCAATCCTTGTCCGACGGGTGCAAGGCGCTCATGGATCGCATCCGGGCCGGCGAAGGGGTGAGCCTGTTCTAGCTTCAAACAAAGAAGGGCGACCCTGAGGCCGCCCTTTTGATTTTTCGATCAGGCCTTCCTGGCCGTTTCGATGCTTTCGAGGATCACCTTGCGGGCTTCCTCGAGACCGCCGATGCGGTCGATGCGGGCCCATTTGCCCGGCTCGAGATCCTTGTAGTGGGTGAAGAAGTGCTTCACGCGCTCGAGCTGGATTTCCGGCATGTCGCCGATATCCTGGATATTGTCATACATGCGGGTGAGCTTGCTCACCGGCACGGCGATGATCTTTTCGTCCTGGCCGCCATCGTCTTCCATGAAGAGCACGCCGACGGGCCGCGAGCGCACCACGGCGCCGGGCACCAGCGGGCGCGAGTTCATGACGATGACGTCAAGCGGGTCGCCGTCGCCGCACAGGGTGTGGGGGACGAAGCCGTAGTTCCCGGGGTAGCGCATCGGCGTATAGAGGAAGCGGTCGACGAAGAGCGCGCCGCTCTCCTTGTCGATCTCATACTTGATCGGCTCGCCGCCCAGCGGCACTTCGATGATGACGTTGAGCTCGTCGGGCGGGTTCTTGCCGGTGGGGATCGCGTCGATATTCATGGCTTTGTTCACTTGCAGCAGGGGAGGGTGCTGCGGGCAGGTTCTGCCCACAAAGCCCTCCAAAGGCAAGGACCAAAACCGCCGGGGCGGTTCGGTTACTTGACGACCAGCACCGGCACCGTGGCGCGCACCAGCACTTCGGCGGCCTGGCTGCCCAGCAGCAGGCGGTTGAGCCCGCGCCGCCCATGTGAGCCCATGACGATGAGGTCGCAGCCCTTTTCGTCGGCCGCTTCCAGGATTCCGTCGGCGGGGCGGTGGCGCGGCAGGTGCAGGGTTTGTGCCGCAATTCCTGCCTCCTGCGCCCGGTGGCGGGCCTTGGCCAGAAGGTCGGCGGCCTCGGCGGCATAGGCTTCTTCGAGCCGCGCCACGATGGGGCCGGCATCGATGGTGCCGAAGCCACCCGAACCAATGCCGGTGGCCACCGGATCGGTGGCCGTCACGATGAGGAGGGTGGCGCCATTGAGGCGGGCGGTTTCGAGCGCGACGTCGAGCGCCTTGCTGGCGAGGTCGGAACCGTCACTGGCGACGAGGATGGACTTGAACATGGGTTCGCTTCTCCTTGTGTGCAGCACTCTGGCATGGTCATCTGGCGCGCATATTGATCTGGATCATCGGTGTTTGACACCAGTTTAGCGCAAAGAGGCTCGTGGTCATGACAAGGGTTAACAGTCTGCTAGCAAATTGGGTCCTGCTGCTGGCCCTGGCACCGTCCGCGGCTTTTGCGCAGTCCGGCTTCACCAGCGCCTATACCGACCTCGATCTCGACCAGTGCCTGGTGCTCGAGGCCGACGATTTCGGGGCCTCCTGGTCCTGTCCGGGCTACAAGGGTTTTCCCTTATTGGTGCAGGAAGGAGACCTTCGGTTCTCGCTGAGCTATGGCTTCGACGCGGACGAAAACAGCGTGGGTTTCCAGACACTTCCGCCGTTCAACCATCTGGGCGAGAAGCTTGAATGGCGACTCAGCAATGCGCTCGGGCGCTGGTTCCCGATCGCCACCATCGTGCGCTATCACACCGCCCATCCGGAAACCGGCGAGGATTTCGGGCAGGTTCTGGTGGTGAGCCAGATTGCCGAGGGCAATAGCTGCCACATTGCCTATGTCGACGCTTTGGCCAATGAAAATGCCAATGAGCTGGCCCGCCAAGCCGCTGATAAGGCAGGGGATTTTGACTGCGCCACTGACGAGGTCGAGATTATCGGCGCCTTCGAGGCCTACTGATCCTCAGCTTCGGTTTCCTCGGCGCGGCCGCGAATCTGGTTGCGCAGGATGGTGCGATCGCGGCTCGACACCCCGATCAGCTCGGCAATGCGCCAGACCATGTTGTCTTCCAGTTCGTGGTTCTTGCGATCGGCAAAGACCACGCTCCACATCATGCGGATGATCTCGATGCGGTCGCCCATGTCGAGCTGGGTCAAGCCACTGGTAAACTTGTAGAAATCGACCGATTCCGCGTCCCGCTTCTGGGCCTCGCGCACGAGCTTGTCGACAGAGGCCTCGTCGAGGTCGTAGTGGTCCATCAGCGCGCCGCGAATGGCCTGGCGCTCGCTCTCCTGCATGGACCCATCGACGGCCGCAAGGTGGACGAGCAGGGCCGCCACGGCCAGCTTGGGGTCGTGCAGATCGGCCGGCGCCTCGGATTTTCCGAAAAAGCGGGTCAGGGCCTCGAACATGGGGGTTGAGCCTTTGTCGGGGTCGAACAGAACGGGTGGGTGCACGCCGGGAGGCAGGCCTTCCGAGACTTAGCGATAAGCAGCGGCGGCTCAATGGGGTTCGTGCGCTGCTCACGCGGTCTTGAGGGCGCTGATGCAGCGCGGCCACACCAAGGCAGCGCAAAAGGGACTCGACTCTCGCCAGATTCGGAGTCTAAATGTTCTCTCTTTGTTCACGTAGCTGGTCGCTCCATGCAGGCCCCCAATACACAACAGCGCCTTGCCGCGCTGCGCAATGTCATTGCCGATATCGAGCGCAAACCGGCCCTTGCCGAGCTGCGGGCACGCTCTTTTGAGGTGACCGAAGGGGTGTTTCCGCGTCTGCCCGGTGGGCTTGTGCAGGAAATATTCACCGATGCGGTTCGCGATGGCGGGGCGAGCCTGGGTTTCGCCCTGGGCCAGGCGCGGACGCTGCTCACATCCCGGCGCATGGCGGTGCTCTACCTGCAACTGGACAAGGATGCGCAGTTTTTCGGCCTTCCCTATGGGCCTGGCCTTTCATCCTTTGGTTTTGATCCGGCGCAGATGATCATCGTGCGGACCAGCGACATGCGCGAATTGCTCTGGGTGGCCGAGGAATCCCTCGCCTGCCGGGCGGTTGCCGGCATCGTCGCCGATATCGGTGGCGCCCCTGAAGTGCTCGACTTCACGGTCAGCCGGCGCCTCAGCCTGCGCACGGTCGAAAGCGGCACATCGCTGTTCCTGCTGCGCTATGGCCAGCAAAGGCCGGCCAGTGCGGCCCATCTGCGCTGGCATCTGTTGCCGCATCGCTCGGGACGAAGACCCTTTGACGATCGGGCGCCCGGGGCGGCGCGCTGGGATCTCAGGCTTGAAAAGGGCAATGCCGGGCAGCGCAACAGCGAGTGGATCCTGGAGTGGACAGGAAATGAGTTCAAGACACGCCCCAGCTGGACGGCAAACCCGCGCCAGCCAATTCCCGGAACGCCGGTATCTCTGCCTTCACCTGCCCTGGTGGGCCACCCAATACCTCAAGCGGGCTGATCCCCAACTCAAGGCGCCCCTGGTCCTTTATGAAAAGATCAAGGGCGGGCTGCGGCTGGCCGCCCTCGATCCGGAGGCGGCGCGCGAGGGGCTGCGCGTGGGGCAGGCGCTTGCCGATGCCAGGGCGCTGCTGCCCGGTCTGACGGTGCTTGAGCAGAACCAGGTCCTGCTGGTGTCGGCCTTTGCCGATTTTGCCGACTGGCATTCCAATACCAGCCCGCTGGTTGCAGTCCTGCAGGATCAGGCACCGTTCGGCGATCTCATCCTCGACATTACCGGGGTCGCGCACCTGTTTGGTGGAGAGGAGGAGATGCTGGCCATGGCGCTGGGCCGCCTCAGGGCCCTTGGCTATACGGTATCGGGTGCCATTGCCTCGACCATCGGGGGGGCATGGGCAGCCAGCCATTTTGCCCCCAGCGCCGTCATCGCGCCGGATCGGCTTGCCGAAGTGCTCGATAGCCTGCCGGTCGCCGCCCTGCGACTCGATGCGACGCAGATCGGGCTTCTGGCCCAGATGGGCCTGAAAACCATCGGTCAACTGCGCGCGCGTCCGCGCAAACCACTTCTGGCCCGGTTCGGCGCCTCGCTGATCCTGCGGCTCGACCAGGCCTATGGCCATGTCGAAGAGCGGATGACGCCGCGCCTGCCGCCAGCCGATCATTTTGTCGAACGCAAGTTCTTCGAGCCCATCTCCACGCTTGAGGATGTGCTCCTGACAATGGAGGGACTGGCGCAAAGTCTTTCGCAGCTGCTCGAAAAAGAGGGGGCGGGGGCGCAGACCTTTCACCTGTTCCTCTATCGTGTCGATCACAAGGTCATGACCCTGTCGCTCAATTCGGCCCGGCTGACGCGCGATCCGCAACACATTGCCAGTCTCTTCCGGCACCGGGCCGAGAGGCTGGAGGAAGAGAATTACGATCCCGGCTTCGGCATCGACATGGTGCGGCTGGCCGCGTCTTCGGTGGATCGTCTCGATGCCGGCCAGATCGGCGCCTTCGAGATGGATACCGGCGCCCAGGATATCGAGCGGCTGACCGACCGGCTGGCAAGCCGGCTGGGACCGTTGAGCGTGCTCAAGACGGAACCGGTAGCCAGCCATATTCCCGAACGGGCGGCACGACTGGTGCCGGCCATGACCTATCGGGCCGGACAGCCTGCCGATCCGGCGGACAGGCGCGAGCGGCCCTTGCGTCTCCTGCCGCAGCCCGAACTCGTCGCCATCAATGCCGAAGTGCCCGATGGCCTGCCGGCCTCCATGATCTGGCGGCGGCGGCAATACCGCCTGGTCAAGGCCGCCGGTCCCGAGCGGATCAGCGCGGAATGGTGGCGCCGCAACGAGCGGCTCAAGTTGGTCCCCGACAGCCATCCCAACCCCCCGGAACCGGGCGAAAAACCCCGACCGCAGCCCTATAGGCCCGACCTGCCGCTCTTCGATCCGGTCACGCAGATGCGGGACTATTACCGGGTCGAGGATGGGGAGGGGCGTCGCTTCTGGGTTTTCCGCCTGGGGCTTTATGGCGGTCCGGTTCATCCCACCTGGTACCTGCACGGGCTTTTTGCATGAACCAGGTCATCCCGCTCAGGCCCGAGCCGTCCTTGCCGCCGCGGTCGCGATCAGCGCCGCCGGCCTATGCCGAACTGATCACTACCAGCAATTTTTCCTTCCTGCGCTCCGGGTCGCATCCGGAAGAACTGGTGGCGGCGGCCATGCATCTGGGCCTGACCGCGCTGGGACTGTGCGATCGCAACAGCTTTGCCGGGGTGGTGCGCGGCTATGTGACGGCCCGGGACAACAGCGAAATCAGCCCCCATTTCCGCTATCTGGTTGGCGTCCGCCTGTGCTTTTCCGACGGGACGCCCGATATCGTCGCCTATCCCACCGATCGCACCGCCTATGGGCGGCTATGCAAGCTGCTCACCATCGGCAACAAGCGCGGCGAGAAGGGCAGTCCGAATCTGCGGTTCGACGACCTGTTCGGTTTCAGCGATCCCGCTTCGGTCCAGGAGCACGGGCCGGTCGAAAATTTCGCCCAGGGACAGCTCTTCATCCTTATTCCCGACGAGGCTGACTGGGGTCGGACGGAACAGGCGCTGGAGCGGCTTTCCGCCCAGGCTCCTGGCCGGGTCTGGGTGGCAGGTACGACCCGGTTCGATGGCGGGGACAGAGCTCGGCTCAATCGGACCGACGCGTTGGCAAGGCGGCATGGCGCCCGGATGATCGCCAGCAATGACGTGGCCTATCATGAGCCCGACCGGCACATGGTGCTCGATGTCGTCACCTGTATCCGCGAGCACCTGACCCTGGAGGAGGCGGGGCAATTGGTCTCGGTCAATGCCGAGCGGCATTTGAAATCGCCAGCGGAAATGGCCCGGCTTTTCGCCGAGCATGCCGATGCCATCGCCCAGACGCAGGATTTCATCGCCCGCATCGGCTTTTCGCTCGACCAGCTCGAATACAACTACCCCGAAGAAACCGTGGGTAATGGAGAGACGGCGCAACAGACGCTGGAACGCCTGACCTGGGCCGGCGCAGGCAAGCGTTTCCCCGATGGGCTGAGCGACGAACTCAAGAAGGTGCTGTGGACCGAGCTGTGCCTCATCGCCTACAAGGGCTATGCCGCCTATTTCCTGACCGTGCACGACATTGTGCAGTTTGCCCGCTACGAAAAGGGCATCCTCTGCCAGGGACGGGGGTCGGCAGCCAATTCGACGGTCTGCTATTGCCTCGAGATCACCGAGGTGGATCCGCGCAAGGCCAATCTGGTCTTTGGCCGCTTCATCTCCACCGAGCGCGACGAGCCGCCCGATATCGATGTCGATTTCGAGCATGAGCGGCGCGAGGAGGTGATGCAATATGTCTATCAGAAATATGGCGGGCGGCGGACGGGCCTGACCGCCAATGTCATCACCTACCGCACCAAGAGCGCCATTCGCGAGACCGCCAAGGTGTTCGGCGTGTCCGAGGACACGATCAATGCCTTCAATCAGCTCCATTGGGGTTGGGGCTCGGGCGTTGATCTGAAGAGCGTGGCGGGCCTCGGGCTCAACCCGGATGATCCGGTGCTGGCACAGATGTTCGAAGTGGTGAAGGTCCTGCGCGGCTTTCCGCGCCATCTTTCCCAGCATGTGGGCGGCTTCGTCATTACCCGCGATTCGCTTGAGAGCCTCGTGCCGATCAGCAAATCGGCCATGGACAGCCGCACCATCATCGAGTGGAACAAGGATGATATCGACGCGCTCAAGATCCTCAAGGTCGATATCCTGGCCCTGGGCATGCTGACCTGCCTGAGGCGCGCCTTCGACCTGATGGAGACCCATTACGGGCACAAGGTGAAGCTCAGCGAACTGCAGAGCGAGGAATTCGATTTTCCCGAGCGGGCCGCGCCCGTCTATGACATGACCAATCGCGCCGACACGATCGGGGTCTTCCAGATCGAGAGCCGGGCGCAGATGACCATGCTGCCGCGGTTGAAGCCCAGGGTCTTCTATGACCTGGTGATCGAGGTCGCCATTGTCCGGCCAGGGCCCATCCAGGGAAACATGGTGCATCCCTATCTTCGGCGCCGGCAGGGGATCGACAAGGTCGAGTATCCCAGCGAGGCCCTCAGGGCCGTGTTGCACCGGACCCTGGGCATTCCCCTGTTCCAGGAACAGGCCATGCAGATCGCCATTGTCGGGGCGGGCTTTTCCCCCGGCAAGGCCGACCAGCTGCGCCGGGCCATGGCGGCCTGGCAGCGCACCGGCAAGTTGGCCCAGTTCAGCGACGACTTCATCGGTGGCATGATCCGCAATGGCTATACGCCGGAATTCGCCAAGCAGAGCTTTGCCCAGATCCAGGGCTTTGCCGAATACGGCTTTCCCGAAAGCCATGCCGCCAGCTTTGCGCTGTTGGTCTATGCTTCATGCTGGCTCAAATGCCATTATCCCGATGTCTTTGCCTGCGCCCTGCTCAATTCCCAGCCCATGGGGTTTTATGCGCCCAGCCAATTGGTGCGCGATGCGGCCGAGCACGGGGTCGAAATCCGGCCGCCGGACATCAATTGCTCCACCTATGACAGCAGTCTCGAAGACGGCGGTTGGGACGCCAGGGCGCATATCTGGAAACGGCATGACGAGATGCGCGAGCAGATATGGACCACCAAGGCGCTCCGCCTGGGCCTCCGGCAGGTCGAGGGCCTTGCTGAAAAGGATGCGGCCCGCATTGTTGACAAGCGCCAGGGTGGCTATGCATCCATCCGCGACCTCTGGCTCCGGACCGGCGTGCCGATCGCCAGCCTCGAAAAGCTGGCGCGAGCCGATGCGTTTGCCTCGCTGGGGCTGAACCGGCGCGAGGCGCTCTGGGCGGTCAAGGGCCTGGTAGGCACCTATGGCGCCGAGACGCTGCCGCTCTTTGCAGCCTTGCCGAACCACCATAGCCCGCAGGAAGAACCGGCAGGCCTGCCGCTGATGGCGCCGGGCGAGGAGGTGATCCACGATTATTCAACGCTGTCACTCTCGCTCAAGGGACACCCGGTCCAATTCCTCCGGCCCATGCTGATGGCGCGCGGCACGACGCGCGCGGATAATCTCATCCATGTCGCCAATGACATCGTGGTCGAGGTGGCGGGCCTGGTGCTGGTGCGCCAGCGCCCGGGTACGGCAAGCGGGGTGATCTTTGCCACGCTCGAGGACGAAACAGGCGTGGCCAATATCGTGGTCTGGCCAAAGCTGTTCGAGGACGAACGCCTACGCAAGATTCTGCTTTCGAGCCGCATGCTGGCGGTGCGTGGCAAGGTGCAGTCCGAGCAGGGGGTTATCCACGTCATTGCCCAGGACATGGAAGACCTCACGCCACACCTGCTCGATCTCTCGCATGGCAAGGATTTCGGCGACAGGGTCGTGGCGCGGGCCGATGAGGGCAAATCGGGTCCGCCCGGGAGCCAGAGCCGCGACCGCCGGGCCGTCAGGGAAGAGGATCTGGCGCGCCGCCGGGCCTATTCGGCCATGCCCAAGGGCCGCAATTTCCACTAGGGCAGTTCCCGTTTTGCCCGAAGGCCCGACCGACCTTGCCGTGGCCAGACCTCAGGCCAGCAGAGCATCAATCCTGTTGGCCAGCGCCACGTCCTTTTCGCTCAACCCGCCTGCATCGTGGGTGGACAGGCTGATCGAGACCTTGTTGTAGGTATTGGACCAATCGGGATGGTGCCCGGCCTTCTCGGCCAGCAATGCCACCCGCGCCATGAAGGCGAAGGCTTCCGAAAAATCCTTGAACCTGAACTCGCGCCCGATTGCATCGCGCGCCGGATCGAAGGTCCAGTTGCCCAAGGAAGCCAGAGCCGCCTCCCGCGCTGCCGGTGTCAGCCTCTCTGTCATCACACCCTCCATACTTCCTGACCAATGCCCGAAGCCGCCAAAGGCTCCCTTCAGCAGGTGTCGCCAGTCATATTAACTCGCTGTTCAGCCTGCGTCCCGAATCGTGCCAGCCGGCAAGCCCAGGCAAGGGCTTGTTAAGGGCTCGCAACGCCAAATGGCACGGAATGGGGAAATTTCCGTGTTAACCTCGGCCCGAAAGACAATGCCAGCCCTGGACTATGTGTCCATCATCCGATCGGTCTATGGCGATCGGAAGGCGATGCTGGCTGGCGCTGTTGCAAGCGCCCTTACGGCAGCCTTGACCGCGTATCGATCACAGTCCATCCCGCTCTATCTGATCGTTGTTGCCTTCGTCACCATAGGCGTCGTGCGCTACCTGAATATGCGCGCCTTCTGGCGTGCAGGCATCGAGAACGATGACGCCATTGCTGCCGAAAAATGGGAAGATCGGGCGGTCGCGAGCGGAAGCGCCCTAGCATTGGTCTATGGCTTCTGGTGTCTGTTCGCCATGCTGCTCGTCAATGACCCCTTTGCCGAGTTAGCCAGCGTCTCGCTTTCCATTGCCGTCATGGTGGGCATTTGTGCGCGAAATTTTGGCCTGGATCGGTTGGTGACGCTGCAGATGCTGGGTGTCATCTTGCCGATGGCCTTTGGATTTTTCCTCCACGGTGACATCTATCATCCGATTCTGGCAGCTCTTCTGATTGTGATGCTCTACAGCTTCCGCAAGCTGGCCGGAGATATTCGCAGCCTTCTACTCTCGGCCGTGCATGGCCGCGTCGAGGCGTCGCGCCTTGCCACAGAGCTCGATGTGGCGTTGGCCACACTCGAGCACGGGCTCTGCATGCTCGATGAACAGGGTAATGTGTCGGTCGCCAACGAGCGGGCCAAGCAGATGTTTGCGCTTCTGGGCGTGGAAAGCATTTCGGGCCGTTCCCTCGACGCGCTCCTGGCCGCCCTTAGCCAGAACAGCAATATTGCCGCCACGACCATTGGCCGGCTCAAGGTCATGATTGCCGAGCGGGAATCGGGCAAGGTCCTTCTGGCCGCGCAGCCAGGTGTCTATTTCGAAGTTTCGGTCAGTTCGCGCCAGTCGCGCAGCGTGCTGTTGCTCGAGGATATCAGCGAGCGCATTGCTGCCGAAGAGAAGATCAGCTTCATGGCGCGCCATGACACGTTGACCGGCCTCAACAATCGCAACGCCTTTGGCGAACTGGCTCCCGAGGAATTGCGAGCCCATGCCGCCGAAGGCCTGGCCAGCGTGCTCATGATCGTCGACATAGATGAATTCAAGCATGTCAATGACAGCCACGGCCACGTCATCGGCGATGAATTGCTGCGCCAGGTGGCCGCGCGGTTGCGCGAATCGCTGCCTGAGCCAAGCCTGATCGCCCGGCTCGGCGGGGACGAGTTCATTGTCCTGTGTGGCTTTGATGCCGGCAGGACCTCGGGCCACACCATCGCCGAGCATCTGCTCGAGGCCTTTGACCGGCCCTTTGCGCTCAGTGGCGTCAACCTTCCCATCAAGGTCAGCGTGGGTCTCGTCATGCCCGGCAGCAGCGTCGATGACCTCGACGACCTCATGACCAAGGCGGACCTGGCGCTCTATACGGCCAAGAGCGAAGGGCGGGGTCGAAGTCAGGTGTTTCACACCCAGATGGATGTGGACTACCACTATCGCCAGCGGCTCAAGGCCGATTTGCGCGAAGCGGTTGGCGCTGGCGCCCTTTCCCTGGCATTCCAGCCCCTGCTCGATATCCACAGCCGCCGCGTCGTCAGCTGTGAGGCACTGGCGCGCTGGACCCACCCCGAACTTGGTCCAATCGCACCGGCAACCTTCATTCCGCTGGCCGAGGAAATGGGCCTGATTTCCGACATCACCGCCTGGGTGGTGCGCAATGCCATTGCCCAGTGCAGCCAGTGGGCCGGGGAAGTGGGTGTAGCGGTCAATATTTCGGCGCGCGATTTCCGCGGACTCGATCTGCCGGGCCTTGTCGATCAAGCTCTGCTCCGCAGCAAGCTTGCGGCTTCCAGGCTCGAACTGGAAGTCACCGAGACGGCTGTCATCGAGGAGCGGGAGCTGGCGCAGAGTGTACTCAAGACCCTGGCCCAGCGTGGCATATCGATCGCTCTGGATGACTTCGGAACCGGCTATTCCTCGCTGAGCTATCTCAGCGCGCTGCCCTTCACCAAGCTCAAGATCGACCGGTCCTTCGTGATGGAAATCGCTGAAAACGACCGGGCCCTGAGCCTATTGGCCAACGTGGCGCGGCTCGGTCGCGACCTTGACCTGACTGTCGTGGCCGAAGGTGTAGAGACCGAGGATCAGCTCAACGCCATGCTTGACCATACCGGTGTGCAGCAGGTGCAGGGCTATTTCTTCAGCCGGCCATTGCCGGCGCGGGACATTGCCGAGCTGATTGGCCGTCTCAACGGCAGTGCTCAGTCCTCGCTGCAGACAAATCGTAAACATGGTTAACCTTTATTAACGAATTGATAACCATGGCGAATCGCGGCTGACCTGTCTCAAGCCGCCGCCGCACCGTGATTTTTCCCCATGCGATTATCCCTAACAAAGGGTTAAAGTCCGCTAACCTTTGCGGAGCGGTTTTCGGTACATGAGTGCGGCAATGGAAGCGGCAGCGGGGACAACCTCGCGTTTTGCCACCAGTCTGATCGATTTGTTGGATCGCGTACACTACCGCCGGGTCTCGGCGGATGAACAGCTCGATCCGGTCTATCGCCTGCGCTACGAGGCCTATCGGCGCGAAGATTTCATCCCGATCAATTCGCAGGGCATTACCCGCGACGCCTATGACGATGCGCCAAACTGCTACTGTTTTGGCGTCCATATCGATGACAAACTCGTCAGCTCGATCCGTTTGCATGTTGCCACCGCAGACGAGCCAACATCTCCCAGCCGCAAAATCTGGCCTGATGTTCTTGGTAACATAGTCAATCAGGGCGGCAGTTACATTGATCCGAGCAGGTTCACGGCAGACCACGAAGCGTCTTTGGCTTTCCCCGCCCTGCCATACCTGACCCTACGCATGGCGGTCATGGCCTGTGAGCACTTCAATACCACCCACTGCATCTCTTCGGTTAGGCCGGAACACGGTCCATTCTACCGTCGGGTCTTCGGGCTCGAGCAAATGGCAGATGAAGGTTACTGGGGCGAACTGACCTTCCCCGTCTGTCTTTTTGGCGCACGCGTCTCGGTTATCTACGACCGCATCATGAACCGGTTCCCATTCTTCATGTCTACGCCGGAAGAACGGACCGCGCTTTTCGAGCGTAGCGAGGGCGTTCCCGCCATAGCGCCGACGGCAAGACAGGCACATAGACTGCGTCTGGTCGCTCTAGAAAAGTCATGAAGGCTGGTGCCGCAGAAGGGACTCGAACCCCCGACCCCATCATTACGAATGACGTGCTC
>CBFGPB010000036.1:0-13961 GCA_965650545.1 uncultured Devosia sp.
CTTTTGAGCAATTCGTGCTCCTTGGAAAAGACACTCCCGCCCTGCCGCCCTCGGGGCAGCGGCCCCGTCCCGGCCCAAGACCCACGGAGCGGGGCATCCTCCGGGCTCCCGTCAGCGGAGCGCGGCCAGCGTTGTCCGCCAAGGCTCTCCAGCGCCGCCCGGCTGCAGGCGTGCGGCGGCGAGGGCGGTGTCGATGGCGGGCTGCGAGACGTCACAGCCAGGCAGTCGTGCCCTGATCTCCGCACCGATCGCCGGATGCAGCGTGAGGACGCCGCCGATGAAGGCGACGGGGCGCTCGCCGACACGCGCCTGCAAGGCCGTGGCCAATTCTGCCAGTTCGGACCCGGCCTGCCGGAGGATGTCGAGGGCGGCCGCGTCACCGGCTTCTGCCGCCCGCGCCACGCCGACCGCCAGCGCCCCGATCCGCCCCCGGTCGCCGCCATAAACATATTGGCGCACATCGTGCCATTCGGCGCCGCCTACCAAGGCAAAGAGCGCCTCGGCCAGCAACTCTACATCGGAGAACGAACCGGTGCGGTCCAGCGTGCGGTAGATGCAGTCGAGCGCATGCAGGGCGATCCAGCTGCCCGATCCCGCATCATCGATCAGAATGCCCCTGCCACCCACCCGGGTCACGATGCCATCCGCCGCCACATGGACGCCGATGGATCCCGTGCCGGCGGAGACCAGATGCCCCTCGCCTGGGTGGAAGTGCGCCGCATAGGCCAGGACGATATCGTCCGTGACCAGCACGCGGTCACCAGTCAGCCCCAAGGCTGCGCCGGCAAGGGCCTGGATGTCGGGCGCTGCCGCGGCGCCGAAGCCGGTCAAGCCGCCGACCAGACCTGTCGGCTCAAGCCCTGCGGCCGAGACCGCTTCGGCAAGCTGGGTCAGGGCCGTGCCCAGGCGCTGACGCTCCGCCGGGTTGAACACGTGCGCCGTGGCGCCGCCGACGCTCCCGCGTGCCACCACCTGTCCCTCGGTGTCGCAGGCGACCCAGCGGCTGGCTGTGCCGCCGACATCGAGGCCGAGATGGACCGGTTTCACCTGGGCACGCCCTGCTGAACAAAGCTTCGGGTGATTTCGCGGGGGTTGGTGATCATGGTTCCGACAACAACGGCATGGGCTCCCGAAGCGAAGGCTTCCGCAACCCGCTCGGGGGTGTTGTAACGCCCTTCGGCGATCACGGGAACATCGAGGCGAAGCGCCAAGCGTTCCAGCAGCGCCAGGTCGGGCGCATCCGGCTTGGGCTGGGTAGTCTCGGTGTAGCCGGACAGGGTCGTGGCGACATAGTCCGCCCCCCATTCGGCGGCCTTGAGACCCTCCTCGAAAGTCGCGATGTCGGCGAAGACTTCGGCGCCCAGTTCGTTGCGAATACGCCGGACCAGCACGCTGGGATGCTCGCCGTCGCGCGGGCGCTCGGTGCAATCGAGCGCCACGATGGCTGCGCCGGCGGCCACGATAGCCTCGGCGGCGGCGAAATCGGGGGTGATATAGACCGGAAAGGCATCGGAAAACACCTTGTGGATGCCGATCACCGGCAGCCCGGATGCCTTGACGGCGGCAATGTCGGCCGGTCCATTGGCGCGGATCGCCACGGCCCCGCCGTCGCGGGCTGCCAGGGCCATGGCGCCCATGAATTGCGGACCGTGCAGCGGGTTGTCCGCCCGTGCCTGGCAGGAAACGACGAGGCCCCTGGGGAGCATCATTTCACCGCGCCCGAGGTCATGCCGGCGATGAACTGCCGCGAGAGCACGATGTAGATGAGGATGATCGGCGCGGCCGACAGGGTCAGGCCGGAGAACAGCACACCCCAGTCGGTCGTATACTCGCCCATGAAAGTCGTGAGGCCCTGCGGCAGCGTCTTCAGATCATCGTTCTGGATGAAGACCAGCGGGAAGAAGAAGTCGTTCCAGATGGGCACGACATTCTGGATGCCGGCGATGACCATGGCGGGACGCACCAGCGGCAGCATGATCGACCACATGATCCGCGCTTCGGACGCGCCGTCCATGCGCGCGGCGTCCTCCAACTCATTGGGCAGGGTGCGGATGAAGCCGGTCATGATGAAGATCGTCGTGGGCAGGCCCATGGCCGTATAGACGAAGATCAGCGAGAGCTGGTTGTTGAGGATGGAAAGGTCCCGCATGAGCATGAAGAGCGGGATGATGGCGAGCTTGAGTGGCAGCGTCAGCCCGGCGACGAAGAACATCAGGATGAAATTGGCGCCGGTGAAGGCGTAACGCCCGATGGCATAGGCCGCCATCGTGCCCAGCGTCAGGATCAGCACCATGGAGGCGCCGGTGACAACGAAGGAATTGAGCAGGTAGCGCAGGAAATTGGTCTGCGTCCAGATTTTCGCGAAGTTCCCGATCTGGGTGAAATCGGGAATGCCGAAAGGCGACTGGAAGATTTGCGGCGTGGTCTTGAAGGCCGAAAAGACCATGATGACGATCGGCGCCAGCATGATGATGGTGTTGGCGATCAGGATGACCTGGAGCAGACCGTCGCGGCCCAAGGTGCCGATCAGCCCCCGGCGATCATAGTAGGTGTCGGTCTGGGTGACGGCGCTCATATCTGGATCTCCCGGGCGCGCAGCCGCACGGTAATGACCGAGGCGATGACGGCAATGAAGAGGAAAATCAGCACGGCCAGGGCGCTGCCGAGGCCGAAATCCTGCTGGCCGGCGGAGACGTTGCCGAAGGCGGTGCGGTAGAAATAGAGCCCAAGCACGTCGGTCGACCCGAAGGGGGAGCCATCAAGCCCGCCCATGATGTAGGGCAGCTCGAACCAGTTGAAGGCGCCGACAAACAGCAGGGTGAAGACGATGGTTGCGCTGGGGGCGACCAGTGGCCAGACCACCTTGGTGATCTTGACCCACTCGCTCTCGGTCTCCATGCGCACCGCATCCAGGATTTCGCCGGGAATGCGCTGCATGCCCGCAAGGAAGACCAGCGTGGGGAAGCCCACCATATGCCAGGCCTGGGCGACGATGATGCTCCAGAGCGCCGTGCCGCTCTGCCCCAGCCAGGGCTGGGCCAGCCACCCCAGGCCCATGGACTTGAGGGTGATGTTCACCACGCCGAACAGCGGATGGTAGAAGAGCTTGAACAGGTAAGCGACGATGATCGTGGACAGGACCACCGGCAGGAAGACCGCGATGCGGTGGAACCGGGCACCCGGCAATTCGCGCCAGAGTGCATAGGCCAGGATGAAGCCGAGGCCGTTCTGGAGCACCATAAGCGCGAAAAAGACGATGATATTGTTCCTGAAGGCGTTGAGCGTCCAGCTGCGATAGGGCTCGACGAAGAGCACGGTGTGGAAGTTCTCGAGGCCCACGAAGTCGAGCCGCTTGAGGCCCTGCCAGTCGAAGAAGGCATAGGCGAAGGCCGAGATGATCGGATAGACGATGAACAGCGCCACGAAGGCCAGTGGCGGTACGATGAGGACGGTGATCCAGAGGCCGCGTCCTGTCATGCGAAGTCTGGGCATTTGGAGCTCGCTTGGGCTTGGTTACCCTGGCTTCACCCCCCACGCTCAGTCTCCCCCTATCAACGGGAGGAGGCGCTGGACTGAAACCTCGGTGTTCATCGTCTCCCTCCCCTAGGGGGAGGGATCAAGGGTGGGGTGGCATCGCCGAGTGAACCGCGAGTGCCACCCCCGGGGGCGGAGGGAGTGGCCGCCTTAGTTCTGGAAGGGCTCGTACCAGGCCGCCAGGCCGGTGGTCAGTGCCTCACCAATAGCTTCCGGAGTCGTCTCGCCGGCGAACAGCTTCTGCATCTCACCCTGGATCAGCACCGAGCCGGACGGTTCGCCATAACGGAAGTGGGCGAGCATCAGGTAGGGGATCGAGGACTGGTTGAGCTCGTTGACCTCGGCCAAGAGCGGGTTGTCGAAGGTGACACCCGGAATGGTCGAGATGTTGTTGAGCGTATTGGCGAAAGCCTGGCCGAATTCCTGGCTGGCCAGGTAGTTGACGAAGGTGATGGCCGCGTCCTTGTTCGGCGTGGCGGCATTGACCGCATAGCCGCCGTCGAAATAGAGGCCGACCAGCTTGTCGTCTTCCGCCGTTTCGCCGGGAGCGGCGAATACGCCCATCTCGATGTCCGGGTTCTGGGTCTTGAAATTGGCCAGTTCATAGGAGCCGCCAATGAACATGCCGGCCATGCCCGAAGCGAAGAGCTGCTGGGCGGACGGATAGTCAAGGCCGATGAAGCCATCGGGGAAGTAGCTGGCAGCCACTTCGGCCACGGCGCCAAGGGCCGAGGTGAAGCGCTCGTCGGTGAAGTCGGCGTCGCCGGCCATCAGGTCATTGTAGAAGTCCTTGCCCATGAGCGAGGAGCCCAGGCCAAACGTAACGGTCTCGTTCTGCCAGGCGGTTGCCGTGCCGTTGGCGAAGGGGATCATTCCGGCATCCTTCAGCTTCTGGCTGGCGGCCACCAGTTCATCCCAGGTCTGCGGCTCGGCAATGCCGTTGGCGTCGAAAATGGCCTTGTTGTAGATGACGAACTGGGTCTGGCTGGCGAAGGGCACGGCGTAGATCTGACCGTCCGAGCGCATGGTTTCGGCGGCAATGGCGGCCGGGTTGAAGTCGGCCAGCGCCGGGACCGTCTCAGTCGACAACGGCTCGAGATAGCCAGCCGAAGCAACATTCTCGAGCCCGCCATAGGCTCGCACCATCATCACATCGGGACCAGTGCCACCGGCCAGGGCGGTCGAAAGAATGGTGTTGTAATTGGCGGCTTCGAAAGTCTCGAACTTGACGGTGATGCCAGGATTGGCCGCCTCAAAAGTGTCGATGAACTGCTCATAGGCAGCCCTGTCTTCCTGGCGCCAGCTCCAGAACGTCAGGTCCTGGGCCAATGCCGGGGCGGCGACGAGCACGGCCCCGAGGGCTGCACCGATACGGATCAGATTGGTCTTCATGGAGTTCCCTCTCCTTGCGAGTTCTCTTTGGTGGTCTTGTCCCGGCGCCCCTCAGGGCGTCAGCCGCCGGCCATCCTCGGCGGAAAAGTAATGCGCGGCACCCGGCGCAACCGTCACGGTCACGGCCTCGTCGGGCGCAAACAGGTCATTGGGGGTCGTACGGGCCGAAAGCAGCGTGCCGTCGGCGAGGCGTGCATAAACATAGGCATTGTCGCCCAGATATTCGGTGTAGACGACCTGAGCCGAGAGCCCGTCGGCCTCGCCCCGCGCCAGATGCACGGCGTCGGGCCGGAGGCCGAGCCTGAGCGCCCCGGCATCGGGCAAGGGACCGGTCAGGACGGACCCGCCATTGGCGACCCCGAGACGATCGCCATCGCGGGTCACGTCGACCAGGGTCATGCGCGGAGAACCGATGAAGGTGGCGACGAAAGTGTTGGCCGGCGTCTCGTAGAGTTCGCGGGGCGAGCCCACCTGTTCGATGCGGCCATTGTTCATCACCACGATCTTGTCGGCCAGGGTCATGGCCTCCACCTGATCGTGGGTCACGTAGATCATGGTGCCGCCGATCTCGCGATGCAGCCGCGCAATTTCCAGGCGCACTTCCGAGCGCAGGGCTGCATCAAGGTTGGACAGCGGTTCGTCGAGCAGGAAGACGTCGGGCTTGCGGACCAACGCCCGACCGATGGCGACGCGCTGGCGCTGGCCGCCCGAGAGCTCACGCGGCCGGCGCTTGAGCAATTGATCGAGCCGCAGCATGCGCGCCGCGTCGGCGATGCGCTGCTCGACCTCGGCCTTGTCGAGGCCCATCAGCCGAGCACCGAAGGCCATGTTTTCGTAGACGTCCATATGCGGGTAGAGCGCGTATGACTGGAACACCATGGCGATGCCGCGGCGCGACGGCGCCACATCGTTCATGCGCACGCCATTGAGAATGAATTCGCCGTCGGTGATGGGGTCGAGGCCGGCGATCAGCCGCAGGAGGGTGGACTTGCCGCAACCCGAGGGACCGACGAAGACGACGAATTCGCGATCTCCGATCTCCAGGTCGATGCCATGCAGCACCGCCGTGTCGCGAAACCGCTTCTTGATGCCGCGAAGCGATAGCTGCGCCAATTGCTCTCTCCTCCCGATCCGCCCCACGCAGATCCCGTCGACATGCCCTACCGGCCATGACGATGGAATACTAAATTCCGCGCTTTAACAATGTCAAGAATATTTAATTACACGCGGAATGGCCGCAAATCGCCGAGGGTCCTGCGCTGACGCCCTTCAGGGTGTGTTCATTACCGCAGTCCTGGAGGGGCCCTGGCTATCGGGCCTTGAGCACCGTGACCGCGCTTTCCGAATTGTGGATGAAGTCGTGCGCATCGGCCTGCTGGCGAACCATCAGGATGAACATCATGTCCATCAGCATCAGCTGCGCGTCGCGCGAGGTGATGGCCGAAGATCGCACCCGCTCTTCGTCGGCAACCGTGAAGAGGTGAATGTCGGCGAGCTCGATCAGCGGGTTGGGCTGCAGGCCGGTCATGGAGATGACCGTAGCGCCCCGCTGCTTGGCGACCTCGGCAATGCGCAGGGTTTCCACGCTTCTGCCCGAATGGGACAGTGCCAGCAGCACGTCCTTCTCGTTGAGCGCCGAGGCATTGGAGATCTGGATGTGGCTGTCGCTGTCGATCAGCGCCACGCGGCCAAGCTTCAACAACTTATAGGAAAAATCCTTGGCCACGAGGGAGGATGCACCCACCCCCGCCAACTGGATCTTTCGGGCATTGACCAGCGAGGTCAGCGCCAGATCGATGGTCTGCTCGTTGTTGGCAGCCAGAGTCTCCCGCATGGAGAGGAGCTTTGAGCCGATCAGCTTTTGCAGGATGGTGACATAGCTGTCGCTGGCATCAATCGTGCCGTGAATGACCCCGCCGGGGGTGTGCCATTCGAGCGCCTTGGCCTTGTTGACCGCAAGCTTGAGCTGCTGGTAGCCGGCATAGCCCAGCTTTTGGCTGAACTTGACCACGCTCGACTGGCTCCGGCCGGTCGCTTCGGCGAGAGCGGCCGAGGAAAGGGTCAGCATCTGCTCGGGGTGGTCGATGATGAACTGGGCGATCTGGCGATCGGCCTGGGTCATGGATTCGAGCTTGGCGCTGAGGACTTTCAGGACAGACATTTCGGCTTCCGTGACACCGGCGCCGACCCCAGTCCCGCCTGTGCGAGGACTAAAGCCGACAGCATCAAAATTGCAACTGGCTTCTGCCGATCCACCATCAGGCGGGAGTTTTCCCCACCATCATGACCGGATCTGAGTATGGAATACAATATTCCATTTCACGTTGACACAAGGAATATTCACTTCTAGCATCGCGGCGGAACTTGAGCACAGGCACTATGGCAAAAACCACCCTCATGGCCGAGCTGGAACGGCTCGTTTCCGAAGCCCGCAATCCAGAGACCATGCAGATCGACCTGATGACGTCGAGCGAAATCGTCGCGGCGATGAACAAGCAGGATGCAGGGGTCGCGGAGGCCGTGAAGAAGATCCTGCCTCAAGTCGCTGCCACTGTTGATCGCATTGTCGAGGCCTTCAAGTCGGGCGGACGGCTCATCTATATGGGCGCCGGCACCAGCGGACGGCTGGGCGTGCTGGACGCATCCGAATGCCCCCCGACCTTCGGCGTCCCCGAGGGCATGGTGATCGGGCTCATCGCCGGCGGCGACCGGGCGCTGCGGCACCCGATCGAGGGCGCCGAGGATTCCCAGGCTGAAGGACGGCGCGACCTGGAAAGGGTCAACCTGACGGCCAGGGATGTCGTTGTCGGCATCGCCGTCAGCGGCCGCACGCCCTATGTCATCGGCGGGCTCGACTACGCCAAGAGCGTCGGCGCATTCACGGCGGGGCTGTCCTGTAATCCGGATTCCGCCATCGCCCGAATGGCTGACATCGCCATTTCCCCTCTCGTGGGCCCGGAAGCGTTGACCGGCTCGACCCGGCTCAAGTCGGGCACCGCGCAGAAGCTGGTGCTCAACATGCTGACGACCGCCAGCATGATCCGCATCGGCAAGTCCTATGAGAACCTCATGGTCGACCTCTCGGTCAGCAACGAGAAGCTCGCGGCGCGCGCCACAAGGATCCTGATGGACGCGACCGGCTGTGCGGCGGACGACGCAGAAAAGTTCCTGGTGGCCAGCAACAACAACGTGAAGCTGGCCATTCTCATGGCCCTGACCGGCATGAGCGCCGCCGAGGGCGAGATCTCGCTTCGCAATGCCGACGGCTTCCTGCGTCGCGCCGCTGCGCAGCACCAGCCGCGCGCGGCCATCTGAGGCCGGCTGATGGACCTGCTCGTCAACCTCTACAGCCGCAACATGGACGCCCTGCGCGTGCGGGCGGCAGCAGTCGACGCCACTATCCGCGTCGCCCTGCCGCCCGAGCAGCACATCATCAAGGACTGGGTGCGCACCCATTTTTCCGAATACTGGGTGAGCGAAGTCACTGCCGCCATGGCGCACCAGCCGCCGGGGTGCCTCATTGCCACCATCGACGGGCAACTGGTTGGCTTTGCCTGTTACGATGCCACGGCGCGCGGTTTCTTCGGGCCCACCGGCGTGTCTGAAGACCAGCGCGGCAAGGGCCTGGGCCTCGCGCTCTTCTATCACACACTCGCTGCCATGAAGGCACAGGGCTACGCCTATGCCGTCATCGGCTCGGCCGGACCGGTCGATTTCTACGTCAAGGCCGCAGGCGCCATGCCCATCCCCTCCGACAAGGAGGACATCTATCAGGGGCTATTGCGCCTCAAGCCCAACCCCCAGGAAAACCCATAATGTCGTCGGCGCCGCTCGCCCTTTTCGTTGGCATGCCCGGCCATGCGCTTTCGCCTTCCGAGATCGCCTTCTTCCGCGAGGTCAATCCGTTCGGGCTGTTCCTGTTCAAGCGCAACCTCGATAACCCTGACCAGATCAAGCGGCTCGTTGCCCAGTTCAAGGAAGCCGTCGGTCGCGACGATGCCCCGGTCTATATCGACCAGGAGGGCGGCCGCGTGCAGCGGCTCGACAATGGCCACTGGCCGCTCTTCCGTTCACTCGGTGACTTCGGCGCCCTCGCCCGCAAGGACCTCGAAACCGGCAAGCGGGCGCTGCGCCTGTCCACACTTGCCATGGGTTCGATGCTCTCCGAGCTCGGGATTGGCAGCGGCACGACACCGGTGGTCGACCTGGCCCGCCCCGGTACACACAATGTCATCGGCAACCGCTCCTTCGGCGACGATCCGGAGCTGGTGACGACGCTCGGACGCGTCGTGGTCGATGCCATGCTGGAAGTGGGCTCGATGCCGATTTTCAAGCACATTCCCGGCTACGGCCGCGTCAATGTCGACCCGCATTTTGACTGCCCGGTGGTCGATGCCAGCGTGGCAGACATGGCGGCAACCGACTTCAAGCCCTTCGTCGCGCTCAAGGATGCCCCCTGGGCCATGGTGGCCCATCTCATCTTCTCGCAGATCGATGCAGAGCATCCCGCCTCGGTGTCCCCGGCGGTCTGCGACATGATCCGCCGCGACCTCGGTTTCGACGGCGTGCTGATCAGCGACTGCCTCACCATGGAGGCGCTCAAGGGCACCTGGCCGGAACGCGTCCGCGCGTGCCTCGACGCCGGATACGACATCGCGCTGCATAGCCAGGGCGATCTGGCCGCCAGCGAAGCAGCGGCCAGGGCAGCCCGGCCGCTTACAGGCGACAGCCTCGCCCGCATTGCCCGTGCCGAAGAACGGCTCGGCTCAGCCCGTTTCGACGTGCAGGACCTGCATGCCGAGGCCGAGGAGATTTTCAGGGAGAACGGCTTTGCCTGAGGGCGGAGCCGCATAAGCAAGGAGAGATACTCAAAATGATCAGAACGTCATGGATTGCAGCCGCATCCGTGCTGGCCCTCATGGTGGCGTCGCCCATCCAGGCCCAGGACGCCAGCGGCAATGTGCTGACCCTGGTGTCGGAGCAGACAACCACTTTCGTCCGGAATTTCAACCCTTTCGGCCAGACCTCGGCGCGCTATACCACGCTCGATTTCATGTACGAGCCGCTCGTGGTGTTCAACCGCCTCAAGGGCAACGAACCCAATTTCCGCCTGGCCGAAAGCTACGAGCTTGCCGATGACCTCAAATCGATCACCTTCGTGCTGCGCGAAGGCCTCAAGTGGTCGGATGGTGAAGACCTCAATGCCGACGACGTCATCTTTACCTACGACTACCTGACCAAGTTCCCGGCCCTCGACTTCATTTCGGTGTCGGCGCTGCTGGAATCGGTCGAGAAGGTCGATGAGCGCACGGTCACGTTCCACCTGAAGGAACCCAATTCCCTGATCGCCAACACGATCGTGGGCATGCCCATCGTGCCCGAGCATGTCTGGGCCGATGTCGCCGATCCGGTGACCTTCGCCAACGAGAACCCGGTGGGTTCGGGTCCGATGACCGAAATCACCCGTTTCACACCCCAGGTCTATGAGCAGTGCCGCAATCCGCACTACTGGGATGCCGACAACCTCAAGGTCGACTGCCTGCGCATGCCGCAGCTGGCCGACAACCCGCAGGTGCTCTCGGCCCTGGCCGAAGGCACGCTGGACTGGGCCACGAGCTTCATCCCCGACATCGACAACACTTTCGTCGCCAAGGATCCGGAGCACCACAAATACTGGTTCACGCCCTCCAGCCTCGTCTCGCTGCAGGTCAGCATGACGACGCCGGACGAGAATAACCGCAAGGCGTTCAACGACGTCAACTTCCGCCGCGCCCTGTCCATGCTGATCGACCGCCAGACCATCGTCGACATTGCCGGCTATGGCTATCCTCTGGTCAATGACGATCCGGCTTCATTGGGCGAGCTCTATGCCTCGTTCGCCAATCCGGAAGTGGAGGCCCAGTTCGGCCAGTATGCCAAGTTCGACCTCGAGGCCGGCATCGCTGCGCTCGACGAGGCCGGTTATATCGACGCCGATGGCGACGGCTTCCGCGACAATCCCGACGGGACGCCGATCACGATCGACTTCATGGTGCCCAATGGCTGGACCGACTGGATCGATGCGGTGCAGATCGCCATGGAAAGCCTGACCGAGGCTGGCCTCAACGTTTCGATGAGCACACCGGAAGCTGCAGTCTGGACCTCGGGACTGATCGCCGGCGAGTTCTCGATGACCCTCAATGCCCTGGCATCGGCGGCCGATCCGTACTTCCCCTATATCCGCTCGTTCAATCCGAACGATTTCGGCAAGTCGCGCTTCACCGCACCACACTGGGAAAATGCCGAGCTGAGCGAACTGCTGGCGCAGTACACCCAGACCAAGGATCCGGAGGAGGCCAAGGCGATCATGGACCAGGCCCAGATGATCGTGGCTGAAAACCTGCCGATCATACCGATCTACAACAGCCCGTCGTTCTACCAGTACAATACCAGCCGCTTCACCGGCTGGGCCGATGCCGAGAACCCCAAGTACTCGCCCGTCGTGTCCAACGCCAACCCGGCGCGCCTGCTGCAATTGCTGGATCTCGATCCGGTCGCTGCCGAATGAACTCCCAACCTGGGGGAGCGCGACTGCGCTCCTCCATTCTGGCTGCTCGACCACAGAGCATCCACCACCGCAGACTGTCATCCCGGCGAAGGCCGGGATCCATCCTGAGATCGCAAGATGGGCCCCGGCCTTCGCCGGGGTGACAATTGGGGACTGAACGCCTTAGCTGTTCTCACTTGCCCCGGGAGAATTCCACCATGGCCTTTTTGCTGCGGCGACTGGCGTTCTACCTGGCGGCCTTTCTTGTTGCCGCCACCATCAATTTCTTCCTGCCCAGGCTGATGCCGGGCGATCCGATCCAGATCATGTTCGCCAGCGCCGGTTCCGAACTCAGCCTCGAGAACCTCAATGCGCTCAAGCTGACCTTTGGCTTCATCGATGCGCCGCTGCACGAACAGTACATCGCCTATCTCAAGAGCGTCTTCACCGGCGATCTGGGCCGTTCCATCAAGTATTTCCCGCTTCCAGTCACCGAACTCCTCGGACGCGCGCTGATCTGGACCGTCGGCCTCATGGGCATAGCAACCGTCTTGAGCTTCACGCTCGGCAGCCTTCTCGGCATCTTTGCCGCCTGGCGCCGCGGGCGGCTTGTCGACTCAGTCATCTCGCTCGGTGCGATCTTTTCGAGCTCCGTGCCGGCCGTCGTCGTCTCGCTGATCATGCTGTTCATCTTCGGCTATACGCTGCGCTGGTTCCCCAATGGCTATGCCGCCAATCCGCTGATCGATCCGGCCTGGAACTGGGAATACATCTCCAGCGTGCTTTACCACGGCACCCTGCCCATGCTGACGCTGGTCTTCGTGTTGACTGGCGGCTTTGCCGTGACCATGCGCAACAACATGATCAACCTCCTGGGCGAAGACTATATCGTCATGGCCCGCGCCAAGGGCCTCTCCGACAACAATGTCATGCTCTGGTATGCGGCGCGTAACGCTCTCTTGCCGACTGTTTCGAGCCTTGCCATCGCCATCGGCACGATTCTCGGCGGCTCGCTCGTCACCGAGGTGGTGTTCAACTATCCGGGCCTCGGCAACACGCTCTACCAGGCGATCATCGCCCGCGACTATCCAGTGATCCAGGGCCAGTTGCTGATCATGACCGCCGCCATGCTCGTTTCCAATTTCGTGGTCGACCTCAGCTATGTGCTGCTCGATCCGCGGCTCAAGAAGGCCTGATGCGATGAAGCTCGTGAGGCAATTGCTGCACAACCGGAAGGCCATGACCGGCCTTGTCATCCTCACCATCATCGTGCTGGTGGCGATCTTCGCGCCGCTCCTGACCGAATACAGCCCGGTCAAGCGGGTCGGGCGGCCACACCAGCCACCGAGCTGGGACCACTGGCTGGGCACGACGCGCCTGGGCCATGACGTGTTCTCGCGCCTCGTTCATGGCGCCCGCGTCTCGCTGGCTGTCGGCTTCGGAGCGGGGCTTCTCATCACCATTATCGGCACGGTGCTGGGCGTGATTGCCGGCTACAAGGGCGGGGTGATCGACGAGGTCATCAACTTCTTCACCAATATGGTGCTGGTCGTCCCCAACCTGCCGCTGCTGCTGGTGCTCGCAGCCTTTATCGGCCAAGCCAGCCCGCTGGTCATCGCCGTCATCCTTGGCCTGACCTCCTGGGCCTGGGGCGTGCGCGTTACCCGGTCGGAAACGCTGTCCATCCGCCAACGCGACTATGTGAAGAGCGCTGAAATGCTGGGGGAGCCCGGTTGGCGGATCATGCTGTTCGAGATCTTTCCAAACCTCATTTCCATCGTCGGCATCAATTTCATCGGCTCGGTGATCTTCGCCGTCATCACCGAGGCCACGCTGGAATTCCTTGGCCTGGGCGACCCCAACACGGTCTCGTGGGGGATCATGCTCTACAATGCGCAGAACGCGGCGGCCCTCTCGGTCGGCGCCTGGTGGGACATTCTGGCCCCCTGCTTTGCCCTGGCCTTCCTGGGCCTCGGGCTGGCGCTGCTCAACTTCGCCATAGACGAAATCGCCAATCCGCGTTTGAGGACCGGGGACATGCTCAATCGCTGGACCCGCATGGTGCGCCTCGGGGAGGGCAAGCTGTGAGCTTGCCCGTTCTGTCCATCCGCAACCTCAATATCGACTATGTGGGCGCCGAGGGCGATTTCCACGCCGTCAAGGATGTCAGCTTCGACATCGCGCCGGGCGAATTCTTCGGCCTGGCCGGAGAATCCGGTTGCGGCAAGTCGACCATTGCCTTTGCGGTGAGCCGGCTGCATCGACCACCGGCACTGATCCGCACCGGCAGCGAAATCCTGGTGGGCGGGCGCAACGTGCTCGACCTCTCGGACGAAGAACTGCGCAAGTTCCGCTGGCGCGAGGTCGCCATGGTGTTCCAGAGCGCCATGAACTCGCTCAACCCGGTGCTGACCATCGAGACGCAGTTCTACGACGTGCTGCGGGCCCATGGCCCGATCAGCCGCGCCGATGCCCGCGCCCGCGCCACCGAACTTCTGAAGCTCGTGGA
>CBFGPB010000037.1:0-13939 GCA_965650545.1 uncultured Devosia sp.
TTGTAGAGGTTGAACCTCAGGCCGGTGCTGAAGTCCGGGGAGTCGGATTGGAAAGGCATGAAGGGCGCACCGGCGGGTGACACCAGCGCGCAGTCGAGGGGCCACAGCGACAACATGCCGTTGCGGGCGGCCTCGATTGCTTGCAGTTGCCCTCCAGCGCGGCGGACGATGTTGCCGGAGGGGTTCCAGAGGCCCATCTTGCGGAGCATCCAGTGACTGGAGCCGGCGGGGGTGAAGCTAAGGAAGCCGGCCTCCGGCATGCGGTTGGCCGGCTTGTCGTGGAGCGCCAGGGTGAGCTCGACCCGGTCCGCATCGAGACCACGGATGGCAAAACCGATGCGGACCGGCGCGCCGAGATCGCGGCTGGCTTCGTCCGGCATCCGGGCCCCTGACGCTACGCCGGTGGCGGAGACACCCAGATGGCGGGGCGCAAATGACGCGGTTCGGGCGGTCACTGCCGCTTCGAGGCCAGGCTTGTCGTGGTCCAGGATCGCCCACTCTTCCCGATGCTGCAGGTAGGTGTCGAGGTGCTTCTGCAGTTCGTGCCAGTCATAGCTCTCGTGCCGATAGGCGAAGAGGCTCCCCCCTACCCCCTCGACGGCACGCCCATCGGGGGCCGTGAGCCGCAGGATGTCTCCCGTGTCCGGACCGAGATCTGCCACCCAGCCTGCATCGCGGATCTGCGACCCAGGAACCGGGTCGAGGGCGGTCGTAGCAGGCAAATCGCGCGCGGATGCAAGGCTGGAATCTGCCTGCCGCCGGTCTTCGGGTGGCAAGCAATCCAGCGCGGCCGCAAGATAATCGCGCTGTTCGGCCCAGGATTGCTCGGCATAGACGAAACGATAGTCATTGTGCCGCGCCCGTTCGAAGTCACGCCGGTCCCAGGCTTTGTCATCCCGCAGGTAGGTCTTGATATCCACACCCCAGGTGTGTTCCGCGACCATGGTGAGCGAGCGCCCAAAGGCCAAGCGTTGCGGCGTGGGGGCCTCCGACCAGCCGTCGTAGAGGCGTGAGAGGGCTCTGAAGTCGGCCAGCTTGTGCGGGTCGCTGGCCGTGCCATGGATCCAGCTGTCGCCGATCTCCCGCGTCACCACGGGAAAGGCTTCGCGGCGCGCCCACATTACTGCCCCGAAGGCGTCGAGCGTCGAGGCCTTGATCTGGGCATCCGGTTGTTGGCGCCGCAGGTGTCGGAGGGCTTCAACCGTCTGCCCCACGCTTTGCGGGCCGATATTGTCATTGGTATGGGCAAAGCTGAGCCCGACATCGTCGCCGGCCGGAAAGTCGGTGGCACCATAGGAGCCCTGATACATCACGACGATTTCCTCGCCGCCAGGCGCCTGCCAACGAAAGATCGGCGGCACATCGGGGACGGGACTGGCCGTGTTGACCCCCAGATGCAGGAAGCGGATGCCCGCCTCGGCCAGAAGCGGCACCATGCCCAAAGTGTGGCCGGGCACATCGGTCATCTTGGCCGCAATGGTCTTTCTGCCGAAGCGCTGATCGAGCTCGGCCGCGTAGGACAGGCCCGCCCGGAACAGGGCCGGGCTCATGAGTTCGGTATGGGTGGTGAAGGGCAGGCCATGCCAGGCGATCAAGCCGCGCTCGATGGCCTGTTCGAGCCGCCTGACCTTTTCAGGGGACTGCGAGTTGAGGTGGTCCCAGATCAGCCAGGCGCCCGTGGTCCAGACAAAGGCCGGTGCGGCGGGATTTTCCCTGAAGAAGTGCTCGCCGGTGGCGATGGCCTGGGGAATGAACTGGTCATGATATTGCAGCCGGACCCGAGCGGCGTGATCGGTAAAGCCGATGTCGAGATGCGTCTTGAAGACGAGATGAATGGTTTTGCTGGTCATGGAGTGGTCAGCCGACCGTGCCGCGCACGACGAGTCGCGTGTTGAGGGTTTCTTCCAGAGTCGGGCCATCGGGATTGTTGAGGCGTCGCAGGATCAGCCGCACCAGCGCCCGCACGCGCTCGTGGAGGTCGAACTTGACCGTGGTCAGGTTGTAGCTCTTCCAGTGCGACTGTGCGATGTCGTCAAAACCCACGACTTTCACATCCTCAGGCACGCGCAACTTGAGACCGTGGCGCAGCGCGTCCATGGCGCCGAAGGCACTGACGTCATTGGCGGCAAAGATTGCATCGGCGCCCTCGCCAACCCGGAACAGGTCCAACGTCGACTGATAGGCGGCGTCATAGCCGAAATCGCCCGGTATCACCAATGGCGGTCCCATGTCCCGGTCGGCCATGACCCTGCGCAAGGTGCTTTCGCGGGCATGGCTGGCACGGGACTTGTCGAGGCCGGCCAGATAGGCGATGCGGCGGACGCCATAGCCCTGCAGCAGGGCCACAGCCTGATCAATGCCATCCCGTTGCAGAATGTTCAGCCGGTCGAACATGGGCCCACGGTCAGGTGCCGGCGCGTCTCCGTCTATGGGATAGTCGATATAGATCGGCACGGCCCGATCCAGGAACCGAACCAGAGTTGTCGGCTTGACGTTTTCGACGAAGGCGATGACGGAGTCGGGGTTGAAGCCACGCATATAGGACAGCAACTGCTCGTCCATCGAATAGTCGGTGCGCGTCTTGAACAGCAGCGTGGCGAATCCCTCGGCCTGCAAGGCCGTGGTCAAGGCATCGATCTCCTGGCTTTCCCAGTTGCTGCACACATCGGGCACGATGACGCCGACAAGGTGCGTGCGGCCACTGACCAGTGCCCGCGCGGCCCGGTCTGGCGTGTAGTTCAGTTCCTGCGCGATCCGCAGGATCAGTTCTCGCTTCTCCGGTTTGAGCGAGGTGTGAGGATTGAAGGCTCGCGAGACAGCCACACGCGACACATTGGCCCGCTCCGCCACCATTTCGGCGGTCGCCCGACCACGCGGCGATCCGGCGTCATCGGCCATCCAATCATCCTCCCCGTCCCAAAAATTTGAAAACGTGTTCAAATCTGTCGGATTTAAGCCCGGCATTGTCAAGCTATCGCAGCGCACAGCCCACCGCAACACGAAGTCCAGATGTCACGCGAATGTCGTGATAAGCTGCCATCTAGCCAGAACGCTTCTCAGCCTGCACTTTCTCGCCGCGAATTCTCCGCATTGACGAAAAGTGAAAACGTGTTCAATCTTGGCAGGCCGGGTACGAGGAGCGATCCGGCCAAAACCGGCTACCGGAGAATTCGGAGCCACCACTTGGGAGGACTTCTACGATGAAGTATCGTATGCGTGCGCTTGCGCTTGGCCTGATCGGCGCTACGGGCGTCGCCATCCCGGCCTTTGCCGTGGACCTCGACGTCACCTGCCGCTGCGTGATCGGCGGCGTCAACAGCGCCACGGCGCAGTGGATCGAGGAAAGTGTCATCCCCGCTTTCGAGGCGGCCAATCCCGATGTCAACGTGACGCTGAACCAGTTCGGCGGTGAAGACGCCCAGTTGACCCAGCAGCTGGCGCTCGACTTTTCGACTGGCGCCGGTCCGGATGTTTCGGCTTTCGACGGCTTCCTCATCCCCTCCTTCGTGGAAGGTGGCCTGCTCAAGTCGCTCGACGAGGTGGCGGGTGCGGAGGTCAATGACTGGTCCGGCTGGGCCGCCCTGTCGGAAGGCTCGCGCGCGCTCATGGAGTATCAGGGCAAGTATTACGGCATTCCGCTCGGCACCGACGTGCGCATGATCTATACTCGCAAGGACATGCTTGCCGAAGCCGGAATCGACGCCGACAACTGGCAGCCGACTTCCTGGGAAGAAATCCTCGAAGCCGCACGCGCCGTGAAGAAGGCCTTCCCCGACAGCTTCCCCATCCAGCTCAATGCCGGTGTCGCCATGGGCGAAGCCACCACCATGCAGGGCTACTGGCTGGCGCTGCTTGGTACGGGCGAAGCGGTGACCGACGAGAATGGCAAGTTCATCGTCTCGAGCCAGGGTATCCTGGATACTCTCAACCTCTACAAGACCATCTATGTGGACGAGCAACTTGGCGACCAGCGCGCTCAGCTTCTCGCCGACGGGCGCAATCGTTCCTTCGCCAATTTCCGGGATGGCGTGACCGCGCTGCTCCTGGAAGGTGACTATTTCTACCGCTCGGTTACTCCCGAAGGATCGGAATTTGCTGTCGAGAACCGTGACGAGGTCATGGGCTGGGCCAAAGTCCCTGCCAAGGAACCGGGCGCGGGCATCCGTGGGCAGGATTTCGTGACCATTTCGGGCGGCACGGGCTTCGTGCTCAACCCCGCTACCGATACGCCGGCCGAGGCCTGGGCTTTTCTCTCCTTCATGAACGAACCGGAACAGCTCGCCGCCTTCCAGAAGCTTCAGCCGCGCATCACCGCCCGCACCGACGTCGCCATTCCCGACAATCCGTTCCTGACCGAAACCAGCCAGGCGCTGCTGCCGCTGACCACGGCGCGTCCGAACGACCCGAACTACAATGCGGTGTCCTCGGAAATCCAGCGCATGACCGAGGCCGTGGTTTCGGGCGAGCTGTCGCCCGAGGACGCCATGGCTCAGTATAAGGCCGCCGTCATCGCCATCGTTGGCGAAGAGAACACGGTGAGCCTGCTCTAGCTCCTGCCCAGGGAAGCCCGGCCGCCTTCGGGGGGCCGGGTGCTCTGGACGGCAAGTGGGCCTCAGTGCGACGCGCATGCAGGCCGTCACGACACACCAGATCGAAGCGGCAAGCCATGACCACCGAGCCCATCGCCATCCAGCCCAAGCGCAAGGTCCGCAATTTCGCGCTCCTGTCCAACCGGGCGGGGGCTGCCTTCCTGACGCCGGCAGGCATCCTGGTCGCGGTCTTCGTCATCTTCCCCTTCTTCTGGGTGATCTTCGTTTCCTTCACCAACCGGACGCTTCTTGGCAGGACGGCGCTCAACCCCGAATTCGTGGGGCTAGCCAACTATCTCTCGCTGTTCGACCCGGCGACCTTCTTCCAGCGCGGGCAGTTCGGATTTTCGCTGATCCTGACCACGCAGTTCGTGCTGGCTTCGGCCCTGATAGGGCAGGCCTTGCTGGGACTGTTGCTGGCCTGGCTGATCCAGACCGTGCCGGCCTGGGTCAAGCGCATCACCGAGACCTTCGTCATCGCCGCCTGGATCCTGCCCGAAGTGGTGATCGGCTTTGCCTGGTTCGCCTTTCTCGACCGCGATGCGGGCACGCTCAACATGATGCTCAACAGCGTCGGCCTGCCTGACGGCGATTTCCTGCTCGACCAACCCTTCTGGGTGATCGTGGTGTTCAATACCTGGCGCGGCGCCGCCTTCTCGATGATGCTGTTCAGCTCGGCCTTCTCGTCCATTCCGCCGAGCTATTTCCAGGCTGCTGACGTGGCCGGCGCCTCGTCATGGCAGAAATTCCGCGACATCGCCGTGCCGCTGATCCGCGGGCATATCGTCACCAACCTGATCCTGATCACCATGTGGACCTTCAACACCTTCACGCCGTTCCTCCTGACCAATGGCGGGCCGAGCTACAGGACGGAACTGGTGTCCATCTACAATTACCGCATCGCCTTCCAGGACTTCCAGTTTGGCAAGGGCGCCGCCGTGGGCGTGATCATGATGCTGATCAACCTGGCATTCGCGCTGATCTACCTCAGCCTCGGGCGCAAGAAGAAGGTGAGCTGACCATGGGATTTACCCTGCCCGCCTTCTTCGGACGCCTTGCCTTTTCGGCGCTCGCCGCGCTGATCGGTGCCCTTTTCGCGCTGCCGCTGCTCTGGTTCCTGTTTGCGCCGTTCAACGGAAGAGCGGAACTGGGGCTGGCCGTGCCCGACCCGTGGACGCTCTCCAATTTCATGACCGTGTTCGGCAATTCCTATGCCGTGCAGGCGCTGTGGAACAGTTTTATCCAGGCTGCCGGCGGTGTCATCCTGGTCGGTGCCGCGGCCACGCTTGCCGCCTATGCGCTCAGCCGCTCGTCGATCCCCGGCAAGGGCGCGGTGACCTATATCCTGCTGCTGTTCTCCTCAGTCGTGTCGGGCTCGGCGGCGATGGTGCCGATCTTCCTCATCGTCTCGGCGGCCGGGCTGATGGACACGCACCTGGCCGTCATCCTCACCTTTGCCGGCGGCCTGCTGCCCACGGCCATGTTCATCCTGCGCGACTTCATCGACTCCATTCCCAAGTCCTACGAGGAAAGCGCCATGGTCGCCGGCGCCTCGCCGGTGCAGGCCTTCTTCGACGTCGCCCTGCCCGTCATCCGGCCGGGCATCGTCGTCATCGTGGTGTGGAGCTTCGTCAACATCTGGGGCTCCTTCCTCATCCCCTTCATCCTCCTGCGCAGCGACGACAACATGCCGGCAGCGGTGGCGATCTATTCCTTCTACTCGGAGGCCGGCACGCCGATCGTGACGCTGCTGGCGGCCTATTCGCTCATCTACTCGCTGCCCGTCATCGCGCTCTACCTCTTCGTCAGCTGGAAGTTCGGCTTCCGGTTCTTTGGCGGCATCAAGGCTTAGTTTCATGGCATCTGTTGAATTCAGGAACGTCACCAAGAGCTTCGGCGAGTTCACCGCCGTCGCGGACGTCAATTTCGATATCGGCGATGGCGAGTTCGTCTGCCTGCTCGGTCCCTCGGGTTGTGGCAAGACCACTTCGCTGCGGATGATGGCGGGGCTCGAGACACCGAGCTCGGGCCAAATCCTGATCGGGGGCGAGGAAGTGACCCACCTCCATCCCAAGGACCGCAACATCGCGATGGTGTTCCAGGACTATGCGCTCTATCCGCACATGAACCTGGCCGACAACATCGCTTATCCGCTCAAGGTGCGCGGCGAGGCAGTGGACAAGCGCCATGCCCGCGCCAAGGACGTGGCCGACGTGCTCAAGATCGGGCACCTGCTCAATCGCCTGCCCAGCCAGATTTCCGGCGGCCAGCAGCAGCGCACGTCGCTCGCCCGCGCGCTGGTCTATCCCGCCAAGGTCTATCTGTTCGACGAGCCGCTTTCCAATCTCGACGCCAAGCTGCGGCTGGAGGCGCGTGGTTTCCTCAACCACCTTCAGCGCGACATGGGCATGACTGCAGTCTATGTCACACATGACCAGGCCGAAGCCATGGCGCTGGCCACCCGCATTGCCGTAATGGACCAGGGCCGCATCGTGCAATATGCCTCGCCCATCGAGATCTACCGCCGACCTGCCACCACCTTTGTCGCCAATTTCGTCGGCAATCCGCCCATGAATCTGGTCGAGGTCGAAGGCGTCCAGATCGAGGGAAGGCTCATGCTCAGGGCCGAAGGCCTGATCATGGCGGGTCTTGGCATGACCGATGCGATCGGCAAGGCGCTGGCGACGAGCAGCAAGATGACGCTGGGCGTGCGCCCGGAACACCTGTCGCTGGCCACACCGGGCGCTGCCAATTCGATCAGCGCACCGCTCTTTGCCAACGAGAATATGGGCCCGGAAAGCCTGGTCACGGTGGACCGCGGAGAAGGCGCTCGCGTCACCGCCCGAATCTTCACCGACGACCATCTCGACGTGGCCAATCAGGTGTCGCTGGGCTTTTCGATCGAGCACGTGCACCTGTTCGACAGCCTCGGCAAACGTATCCCGGCGGCAGGGGAGTAGCCCTTCAGGCCCAAGCCATGAAAACCATCACTGCCCACGTTACCCGCGCCAACCAGGCCGCCAACCCCTATTTCTACATTCCCTTAGAGGTTCCGGCGGGTACGACCCGCATTGATGTAACCTTGCGCTATGCCAAGGCCGAAGACTGCATCATCGATCTGGGCGCCTTCGACCCGCGCGATACCGGCTATCCCACGGAGGAAGGCTTCCGTGGCTGGAGCGGAGGCGCGCGTGACCGCTTCTTCATTGCCACCGATGATGCGACGCCGGGCTATGTGCATGGGCAAATTCCACCCGGCACCTGGAATGTCATCCTGGGGCTCTACAAGGTTCCAGAGGCAGGGGTGGATGTGACGGTCATCATAGACCTCGATGACGCCGACCGCCCCCTGGCGCCGCAACCGGCGCGGACATTTCCGGTTCGAACGGGAGAGGGCTGGTATCGGGGCGACCTGCACTGCCACACCTATCACTCCGATGCGCGCGGCGCACCGGAACTGCTGCATGCCGCGGCGAGACAGGCGGGGCTCGATTTCCTCGCCATCGCCGACCACAACACCATTACCCAGCGACGCTACTTCCATCCGCAATCATCGCCAGACCTCGTCTTCATCCGCGCCATGGAAGTCACGACCGCGGTAGGCCATGCCAATGTCTTTGGCGTCGACGACTGGATCGACTTCCGGATGACCAAGTCCTCCGACGCCCATGTGCTCGAACGGCTGGTACATGCGAAGGGCGGCCTGCTCTCGATCAACCACGACAAGCCGACCATTCCCTGGGACTATGATGTCCCAGCCGCCGACTGCCAGGAAGTCTGGCAGTCGACATGGCTGGCCTGGAACTGGATCGCGCTCGAACGCTACCAGCAGCGCCTGGCATCCGGCATGAAGCTCTCGGCCATTGGCGGTTCGGATTTCCATCAGCCGGACAGGCTCCTTCCCGAGGGGCCGCTGGTCCTGGCGCGGCCGACCACGGTGCTGTACCTGCCCGAGCTCAGCGAAGAGGCCGTGCTGAATGCGATGAAATCCGGGCATGGCTATGTCACTGAAAGCCCGACCGGTCCGCATCTCGAAATGCGGGTGGGCGGCACCGTCATGGGAGGCACGGCGACCTCGATCAGCGAGGTTGCAGCGCAGGTCCGGGGCGCTGCGGGCGACCGGCTCGTGCTGATCGACGCTACCGGCACCATAGTGGATATAGAGATCGGCAGCGATGACTGGTCGGACACTGTCGTGGTTCCGGCGGTCGAGCGATTCATCCGCGCCGAGGTCGTCGCCGCCGCCAGTCGCCCGGGTCTGATCGCCGAGTTCACGGCCGCGCTCGACGGCCGCGAATTGCCGTGGCAACTCAAGGGGACCGATCTTGCCGAGCAGCCGATCCGGCGGGCCCTGAGCAATCCCATCTACGTTGAGGCCTGACATGCTGATCGGGAATGCGCCGTGTTCGTGGGGCATCACCTACCCGACCGGCAACGGCTACACCTGGCAGCAATATCTCGACGAAGTCGCCACGGCCGGCTATCGCGGCACCGAGCTCGGTCCATTTGGCTTCCTTCCCAAGGACGCGGGATTGCTCAAGGAGGAACTGGCTCGGCGCGATCTCACCCTGATCGGCGCCACGCATGTTCACACATTGAGCGACATCTCCACTGCGCCCCGGCTTTGGGCGACGCTGCGCGACCTCTCTGCCTTGCTCGTTTCGCTTGGCGCCAGGCATCTCGTCATCATGGATGAAAGCAACGCCTATCCCCCTGGCCGGGGGGGCGTGCTCGATGAAGAAGGCTGGCGCGGGCTTGTTGCCATGGTGCGCGACGCGCAAAGGCTGGTCGAAGGCGATTTCGACCTCACGCTCAGCTTTCACCCCCATATCGGCACGGCCGTCGAAAAGGAGGCACAGATCGACCGCCTGCTCGCCGACACCGACATCGACCTGTGCTTCGATACCGGCCACCATGCCTTCTGGGACCAGGACCCCGTTGCCTATATGGAAAGGGTTTTTCCCCGCATCGCCTACATGCACCTCAAGAATGTCGACGCGGATGTGCGCGCCCGGGTTCTGGCCGGCGACGTGTCGGTCGCCGCCTCCTATGGCGCCGGGGTGATGTGTCCTCTGCCCGACGGTGCGGTCGATATCGAGGCAGTGATGCGCCTGCTCGTCAGCCGCAGATTTGCCGGACCCATCGTGGTCGAGCAGGATGTTGCCCTCGACGCCACAGAGACGCCACTGCAACTGGCCGCCCGCAATCTCGCCTTCATGCAGGCCATCATGGGCTGAGGTCGGGAGCGCCCCGCCGGTATCCCTCCGCCTGCAAAGGACCGATCGGGGAGGCCACCTTTGCGCCTTGACGGGCCGGGGCACCACGGACATGAAAGGGGATGCGCCGGGACTTCGAGGCGCATGCGAGATCACCGGGCTCGCAAGGAGTTGGAGCGCAGCTGACTTGACCCCCCTCGTCGAACCGTCGCGATCCCTTCTGCGTCCGAAATCTGGCGGGGCGCCTGCATGAACCTCGCCAGGAATCGGGACGGCATATCCACGAGCGCCGTGGTCGTCGCGCGGCTGGCCTTGCTGGCGCTCCTGCTGGCGCTGTGGTGGACCGCGTCGCAGACGGTCACTCGCAACCTCATTCCGACGCCGGTCGAGACTGCCTTGGCCGCGGCGCGCCTCTGGTCTGAGGGCCGGCTGCCAGCCGCCCTTGTCGCGAGCCTCGGCACTTATCTGGGTGGTTTCGGCCTGGCCGCGCTTGTGGCGCTGCCCCTGGGGGCGCTGATGGGGGCTTTCGGCCTGCTCGGGCGAACCCTCGAAATCTACGTCTATGCGCTGGCGGCAACGCCGAGGGTTGCGTTCATACCGCTGATCATCGTGCTTCTGGGGCTCGGCCTCGAGGCCAAGTTGTTCATCGTGTTTCTGGGCGCGGTCATGCCCATTGTCATCAACACCTATGCCGGAGTCCGGCAGGCCGACGCGGACCTCGTCGAAATGGCTCGTTCTGTCGGTGCATCGCGGCTGCGCACCTTTCGCGCCATCGTCCTTCCGGGAGCGGTCCCCTATGTCCTGGCCGGTTTGCGCATCGGCGCCACGATCGGTCTCATCAACACAGTGGTGGCAGAACTCTATACCGCGGTGACGGGGCTCGGGGGCCTGCTGGCCCTTTATGGCAATACCTTCCGCATGGCCGAATATTTCGTCGTGGTGCTAACGCTATCAGCTATCGGTGTCGCCGTGACTGCGGTGCTGCGCGCCCTCGAAATCCGACTAACCCGCTGGTCCACCTGACCAAACCCCAGAGGAATATTTGTCCATGGAATTCAAGTTTGCTCCCCTGGCCGCTGCGTTGGTGCTTCTTAGCCTGCTGCCCGGTCAGGCCGCGGCCCAGTCTGACACACCCTTCCGGCTGATTGTCACCCATCTCGAGCCGCCGCTGGTGCCCAATTCGGTCATGGACCTCGCCGTCGAGCTCGGCTACTTCGAGCGGGAAGGCGTCACCGTGGAACTGGTGCGGGTGCAACAGACGCCGTCTGCACTGGCCGCCCTGCAATCGGGCGAAGGAGACATGGCCAATGTCAGTGTGGACGCCCTGCTCCAGGCCATTGCGGCCGGTGCCACGGACTTCCGGGCCGTAACCTCGCCCAATACTTCGCTGCCTTTTCTGATCGCCGCTCGCGAGGAGATTGCCACGCTCGATTCTCTGCGCGGTGCCAGTTTCGGCGTCGGACGCATCGGCAGCCTCGACCATTCACTGTCTGCGCTGGTTCTGGCCGGCCTTGGCCATGACATCGACGAAACCGAGATCGTCACCCTGGGGCAGCCCAATGTGCGGGCGCAGGCCCTGGTTGCCGGGCAGGTCGACGCAACGACCATGTCGATCGGCACCTGGACCAGTCTTCCGGACAGGAGTGGCCTGCATGTTCTGGTCGACCCGGACGCCTATTTTGCCCAAGCACCTCTGGTGAACAAAGTCAATGCCGTCACCACGGCCGTGCTTGACACGCGTCGCGAGGATGTCGAAGCCGTCATTCGCGCGCTTGTCCGCATCAGCCGCGATTTTGCAGCAGACCCGCAGCTCTGGGTCGATGCCATGACCGAGGCGGTGCCGGGATCGGATGAGGCGCTTCTGGCGGAGCTGGTCTCGAGCTTTGCCAAGAGTTGGACGGTCAATGGCGGTATGAGCGCATCGGCGCTCGGCTACACCGCCGATTGGCTGTTCGGCACCGAGGACTTTGCGGGCGTCGCCCCATTGACGCTCGATGACTGGGTGGATTTCGGGCCCGTGGATGCAGCGCTTGCCGAACTCAGCCGCGTCGAAAGTCAGGACCCTGCGGACCGATGACCGGAGAGAAAACGCCGGGACGGGGAACTGGGCGGCTTGAGCCGAATGGGCGGCCGATCCGATTTTCTGGCGTAAGCAAACGCTTCGACGCCCCGGGCAAAGGGCAGATGATCGCCATCAATGCGGTCGACCTCGATATTCCGGCTCATCAGTTTGTCGCCATTATTGGCCCGTCGGGATGCGGCAAGAGCACGCTTCTGAGACTGGCGGACGGTTTGATCGCGCCGGACCGTGGACAGGTGACGATCGGCGGGGAGCCCCCCGTTCCAGGGCCAGGTATCGGCTTGGTGTTCCAGAATTTTCGGCTTATTCCCTGGCGTAGCGTTGCTGGGAATGTCGCCTTCGCGCTGGAAAGCGCGGGCCGTTCTGGATCAGAGATCGGCCCTCGCGTCGAGGCCCAGTTGGATCAGGTCGGGCTCCGTCCCTGGAGGGCGCACTATCCGGCGCAGTTGTCGGGTGGCATGCGGCAGCGTGTTGCGCTGGCGCGCGCGCTGGTCGGCCAACCGGCCGTGCTGCTGATGGACGAACCTTTCGCCAGCCTCGATGCACAGACGCGCGAATTGATGCAGGAGGACCTTCTCGCCCTCTGGGACCGGGAACGGCCCACGGTGATGTTCGTGACGCATAGCGTCGATGAGGCCTTGCTGTTGGCAGACCGGGTCATCGTCATGGGTGCCGGCTCCATACTCGAGGATATCGAGGTCGATCTGCCGCGGCCGCGCCAACCCGAGGCAGCACGGCAGGCCGCACAATATGCTACTTTGCGGGCGCATCTTTGGAGCCGGATCCGAGACCTGGTCCTCGCCGACCCGAACTCCGCATTCTTCGAGCGGGGCGCTCGATAAGGAGCGCATTCACCTGAAAGCGCGCAAATTAATCTTGTATTTGCCTGTCTTGTCATAAGTAATTCTCCGCATACGGAGCATTACTATGCCTGTCGCGGTCCTTAACGTGCGTCCCAGTCGCCAGAGATCATTTCATCGCGTACGCGTCGACAACAGAAACCGGGAGGTAGCCCTCAGCACCATTGGCCAGAGGGTGATCCTCTATGCACCGACCGACGAGCCACGCCACGGATATTTCGGCACGGCGCTGATCGCCGATGTCAGCCCGGACGTGAGGGAGCGGCGGTTCATTTTCATCATGCTGGACGATATCGCGCTTTTCGGCCAGTTCATCGCCCTTGAATCACTGATCACGCCGATCGAGTCTCGCGCCTATCTTGCCACCGGCGCCATCGACTTCAGCTATTTCTCACTTGGCATTCGAGCTTTGACACAGGCCGATCAGGCATCCGCGCGCGCTATGGTAGATCGGGCCGGGGCGGAGCAGTTCCGCACCACACAGGGCTTTGACGCGCCGCGGGCGCAGATCTATCTGGCAGGTCCAGGCCGAGGTGACCTACGCCCCCGTTTGACGCGGGAGGTGGCCATGCGTGATCGCCGGCTGCGATGGTCGGTCCTTGAGGCCTATGGGCCCATTTGCGCGGTCTGCGGGGATGACGATGCTGTGCATGAGACCGGAGCCTACGAGGTCGAAGTGTGTCATCTGCACGGACTAAAATTGGGCGGTCCGGATGTGCTCACCAATGCCATGCCCATGTGCCGCAAGCATCATTGGGCCTATGACGAGGGGCTGTTCACATTGGCTGACGCCGGAGGCATTATCCCGAGCCGTTTCATGGAGCCCAAGTTGCGCCGACGTTTCAACGGTTGGGCGAAGGCACAGTTTCCCAGAGCCGTCGAGGCCTGGCCGAAAGCCGAACACCTGCAATTTCATCGAGCCAATGTGTTTCTGGGTTGAGCGGCAGTGATGTCTCGGCTTCCAGAAACGACAAAGCCCCCGCATTGAGCGGGGGCCTTTGTGATTTTGGTTTTTGTGGAGAGGTTGTGTGTTTTTGGCAGACCTTGCAGTGACCTACTCTCCCAAGTCTTGAGACTTAGTACCATTGGCGCGGAGGGATTTGACGGTCGAGTTCGGGATGGGATCGGGTCCTGGGCCCCTCGCAAGAACCACAAGGTCAGCGAAAAACACACAACGTGAAGAATGGATTTTTG
>CBFGPB010000038.1:0-13769 GCA_965650545.1 uncultured Devosia sp.
GCACGGCCGCATCGGCCTCGTCGCCACCCGCAAGGGCATCATCGAATTCGCAGTGACGCAGGCCGAAGCGGCTGAATAATCGACACTGCGGCCCGGCCGGTTCTGTGCTAGACTATATTCATGCGTGATCTGGCCCGTGAACAGTTACTGCAGGAATTGCTTGAGCTGCGCCCGCAATTGCAGCGGGCGGGAGTTATCCATCTTGCACTCTTTGGATCTCGCGCCCGCGGCGATCACACACCTGAAAGCGATATCGACCTTATGGTCGATGTTGACCCGGATAGGCAGCTATCATTGTTGGATGTGGTCAGCATTGGCCACGTTGTCGAAGACCATGTTGGACTGCCGGCACAAATAGTTTTGCGACGCAGCGCTCCCGCAAAATTCCTGGCAAACACCGCGCAAGACCAGGTTGTCGTGTTCTGATGGTCGCGGTACTCCGCGATAGGCTTGAGCACATCGCACAGAGTATCGACTCGATTTTCGCGCTTCTGGATGGCCTGGACCTAGCGACGCTGAAACAACGCCCGAATACGCGCGCAGCCTTTGAACGCTACCTGGAGATCGTCAGCGAAGCATCACGTCATATTCCGGAGGCCATCCGGCGGGAATATGGTTCAACTATCCCCTGGCGCGGCGTGGCGGACTTGGGCAATGTCCTGCGTCACGCCTACCATCTGACAGATGTCGACGTTCTATGGCAGATCTACGAGCGGGATCTTCCTCCGCTACGTGACTGCATAAGGGCAATGCTGGCCGATCCTCTAATCGAGTAGTCACCCTACCTCGACGCGGCTGTCTGCGTGCCCTGCCCCCTCGGCGAATTGCCGGAGCCGGTTGCGCAGGTGGTCGCCGTTGAGGAAGGCGAAGTCCGTTGGCAGGTGCAGGACCAGCACCTCCCCATCGAGGCTGAAATGAGTGCGCGGCAGGATGCCGGGCATGGCGGCTGTCATGGGATAGGCCACCCGCATCAGCGAGCCGATGAGCCGGGCCCGCGCCGTCAACTCGGGCGAGCCCAGAGGCATCAGGACCTGCGCCGCCTTGCTCTTGAGCCCGTCATAGCGGATCGCCATGGTCTGGGCGAGGAAGGACCGTCCCGGATGATCTACGCCGGTCAGCGATCCATAAGCCACCGAGTCCACGCTCTGCGGCCCGCGATAGTCCGGATGCGAGCGCCAGCCGATATCAGCCAACAGGCATGCAACGGTGCGCAGGCGCGTGTCGGCGGCGGTTTCTGACAGGCCGGAAATGGAGAAGTACTGGCTGGTGAACTCGATGAGATCATTGGCATGGGCCGGAGAGCGCGAGCGCAGCACCGACAGTTCCTCAGCACCCTGGATCAGCGGATCGATGCTCCGCTCGCGCTCGTCGAGCATGGCAAAGAGATAGCCTTCGCGCACGCCGAGCGCAGAAAAGACCACGCTGCCGAACCGTCCCACCTTGAGAATTTCGGCCAGGACTGCGGCCCCGAATGGCACCAGTTCGCGGCGGGAATTGCTGACGCCTGCAGAGCCCGGATAGGTCTTGAGCGAATCCGCCGCGACAATCTCTTCGCAGAAGGCGATCATGTCCTTGGCCGGAACGACATAGTCCTGCACCATATGCAGCGGATAGTTGGTCATGGACTGGTGCAGCTTGGCGAGCGAACGCCAGGTTCCGCCGATGGCCGCGAACTGGGCGCCCTGTTCGTCATTGGCGATGATCGACTTTTCGAGGCGCTCCCTTACGATGGAAGCTGCTTTCCTGGGCGACCCTTCGGCATCGTCCTGGAGCCGGATGACGCCCAGTTCGAAGCTTTCGCCATTGGTATCGAGCCCGTTGGCAATGTCGGATAGCTCCAGGCTCCCGCCACCGAGGTCGCCGACCACGCCGGCAAAACCCGGGATGCCCGCCACGACGCCCATCGCGGCATAGTGGGCTTCTTCCTCCCCGCTGAGCACTCGTACCGGTGCTTCCATGACAGCCTCGACAGCCCTCACGAACTCAGCCCGGTTGGTCGCGTCGCGCACGGCGGATGTGGCCAGGATATAGACCTTGCCCACACGCATCATCTTGGCCACGAGCGCAAAGCGCTTCATGGCCTCGACGGCCTTTTCCATATTGGCTTCGGCCAGCCTGCCGGTCTGGGCAATTCCCCGACCAAGCGCGCAGGCCGACTTTTCGTTGTAGAGGGGCGTCAATGCCCGCGCGTGGCGCTCATAGACGACCAGACGCACCGAATTGGACCCGATGTCGAGAACCCCGATCGGCCGGGCACCCTTGATGCGCCCCTGCGCGGTCGGATCGGCGTCGACGCCCCAGAACTGAGTCAAATTCAAGCCTCGTCGCTCTCCACCATGCCTGCGCTGCCGCGACCCGACAGGGACGGATTGGTCATGAAGTAGTCATGGGCATTGAAGGGCTCGTCGCCCTCGTTCACCCTTACACGATGTGAGCTGCCATCGGGAAGCACTTCCCAGCTCTGCTGGTTGTCCTTGAGATAGGCAACCAGAATCCGATCGAGGATCTGCTTGTGCACAGTCTGGTTGAGGATGGGCACCATGACTTCGACGCGCCCATCCAGGTTCCGCCCCATGATGTCGGCCGACGAAATGTAGACCTTGGCGCGCGGGCTGGGCATGGCCTCGCCGTTGCCGAAGCAATAGATGCGGCTGTGTTCGAGGAACCGGCCGACCACCGACTTGACGCGAATGTTGTCCGAAAAGCCCGGGATGCCAGGCCTCAGGCAGCAGATGCCCCGCACGATGAGATCGACCTTCACGCCGGCCTGGCTGGCGTCATAGAGCGCGTCGATCACCTGCGGATCGACCAGCGAGTTCATCTTGAGCAGGATTGATGCCGGCTGCCCCTGGCGGGCCAGTTCGATCTCCCGGGCGATATTGTCCACCAGCGTCTGGCGCAGGTTGACCGGGGAGACCGCAATCGTTTCCAGTTCGGTCGGGCGCGCATAGCCGGTGATGAAATTGAACACCCGGGCCACGTCCCGCGTGATCGCCGGATCGATCGTGAAGTAGCTCAGGTCGGTGTAGATCTTGGCTGTGATCGGGTGGTAGTTGCCGGTGCCGATATGGCAATAGCTCACCAGCTTGCCCTTTTCGCGCCGCACCACCTGGCTGAGCTTGGCGTGGGTCTTGAGTTCCACGAAGCCGAACACGACTTGCGCCCCTGCCCGTTCGAGGTCGCGCGCCCAGCGGATATTGGCCTCTTCGTCGAAGCGCGCCTTGAGTTCGACGAGGCAGGTAACCGACTTGCCGGCCTCGGCCGCCATCACGAGCGCCTTGACGATAGGACTGTCCGACGAGGTCCGGTAGAGCGTCTGCTTGATGGCGACAACATCGGGGTCGCGCGCCGCCTGCATCAGGAACTGTGCGACGACGTCAAAACTCTCGAATGGATGGTGAACAAGGATGTCCTTGGCGCGAATGGCGGCAAAACTGTCGCCATTATAGTCGCGGATGCGTTCCGGGAACCGCGCCAGATAGGGTGTGAACTTGAGGTCCGGCCGGTCCACGTCGCAAATCTTGCGCGCGTCGGCGAGGCCGAGGAAGCCATGGACCTCAAACACGTCGGCTTCCTTGACGCCGAGCTGTTCGCCGATCTGGCGCTTCAGCGCCCGCGGCATCGACCGCTCGATCTCCAGGCGGATCACCTGACCGCGGCGACGCTGGCGCAGGGCCGATTCGAATTCCACCACCAGGTCGGCGGCTTCGTCGTCGATTTCGATTTCGCTGTCGCGGATGATGCGGAAGGCGCCGGAACCGACAACTTCGTGACCCGGAAACATCTTGTGGAAGAAGAGCTTTACGAGAGTGTCGATAGTGACGACCTCGGATCGGCCCTCCGAAACCAGCCCGCTGGGCAGGTTGATGAAGCGGTCAAGGTTGCCCGGAATGCGCACCAGCGCGGTCAGCGGCTGGTCGGAATCGGGGCGCCTGAGCTCGAAGGCGAGGGCCAGGCCGAGATTGGGTATGAAGGGAAACGGATGCGCCGGATCCACGGCGATCGGCGTCAGCACCGGGAAGATTTCTTCCCGGAACAGCTTCTGGAGATAAGCGATCTGCTCGCTGGAGAGGTCATTCTCTTCGTGGATGACCACGTTCTGCGCGAAGAGTTCCTCGCGCAGGTCCTTCCAGTGGTCCTGCTGTTCGAGCTGCAGATGCTGGGCCAGGGTGGCGATCTCCTCGAGCTGCTCCATGGGCGAGAGCCCATCAGCGCTCTGCTTGGTCATCCCGGCGCGAATCTGGCCTTTGAGACCGGCAACGCGCACCATGTAGAATTCGTCGAGATTGTTGGCCGAGATGGACACGAAGCGCAGGCGTTCGAGCAGGGGATGTGCTTCATTGCCGGCTTCCTCGAGCACGCGCATGTTGAACTGCAGCCAGCTCACCTCCCGATTGACGAAGCGGGCCGGGCTGGTGCGCAGCGCTTCGATATCGGGAACCGAACCCTCGGCTTCGGCAATCTCGCTCATTTCATTCATCGGTTTCGGCGTCCCATTCCTCTTGGCCTTCAGCCTCTCCCGCGGCCTGACGCAGGGCTAGGGCTTCCGACGCTATCGCGCGCGTAATGGCCGACCCCTTCGCAAGGGCCAGCCTGTCCATCAGCTCAACAAGGGCAGCGGCTTCTTCCGGGCTGCGTTCCATGCGCGGCACCACATAGCCGATGACCTTGGGATCAACCCTGATCTGGCGATCCCCGAACAGTTTCACGAACATCTGTGACAACTCGATGTCGTCGCTCACTTCCAGCCGGAAAACGGCCGCGCGCCTTGCCCGTGAACGCACATCATCGGTCCGCAGCGGCCAGAGCGCAATGTCCTCGCGCGCGGTCAGCAGCACCGTCCGTTCGCCGCGCATGGCCTGGTTGAGCAGGTGGAACAGGGCATGCTCATCATAGCCGAGCCTGTCGACATCTTCGACGACAACGGCGCCCTTGCCACTGGCCGACGAGATCGCAGCGATGGTCTCCGGGCGGACGGCTTCGGCCTGGCTGCGTTCGGCGAAGATGCGGGCCAGATGCGATTTGCCGGAAGCCGCCGGGCCAAGGAGCAAGGTGATGCCATCGGGCCAGTGCGGCCACGCCATGATGCGGGCATGGGCCAGCGCATTGCCCTCGCCGACAAGAAAGTCGTCCTCGGCATGGCTTGGCTCATGTCCGAAGTCGAGCGGCAATTGCCGCGGGCCGAGATCAGGGCTTGGCATCTTCACTCTGCACGCGCCTTCTCGGCCCAAGATAGAGCGTGCTTTCCTTGTATTTCCGCACGCCATAGCGGACCAGCACCGACGCAATGGCGGCCATGGGCACGGCCAGCAGCAAGCCGACAAAGCCGAAGACGGCACCCAGGGCCAGGAGCGCGAACATCATCCAGACCGGGTTGATGTTGATCGAGGAGCCGACCAGCTTGGGGTAGAGGATGTTGCCCTCGATGAACTGCCAGAACAGGTAGACGCTGGCCACGAGCACGATCATCCACCAATTGGGTGAGAACTGGACAAGCGCGATACCGAGCGACAGGCCCAGTCCGAGGATGAAGCCGACGAACGGCACAAAGCTGAAGAGACCCGCAATCAGGCCAACCGCCAGGCCGTAGTTGAGACCAATGAGGCTCAGTGCCGTGGCGTAGAAGGCAGCATCGAGGAGCAGGACGCTGCCCTGCCCGCGGATCACGCCGGCCATGGACTTGTCGATCTCGCGCAGGATGCCCTTGACCTCGCCCTTGTGCTCCTTGGGCAGCAGGTCATCGACGCCGCGAACCATGCCCTCCCAATCGAGCAGCAGGTAGAAGGCGACGACCGGCGCCAGTACCGTGAAGCCGACAACAGCGACACCGGTCAGGCCGATATTGACCAGTTCCGCCGGCAAGGTGGCGATGAAAGCAAGCGCTTGGCGGGCGAGGTCATTGAGGCTGGCCTGCAACTGCTCGGCGCGCTCCGGCCCCAGCCAGGCATTGATTTCCGGCGACCAGGTCACCGCCAGTTCCTGCAGGTCCCCCACATAGCCGGGCAGGCGCTGGATCAATCCGATGATCTGCTGGCCGATCAGCGGCACGACCATGAAGAACAGGCTGACCACGACGGTCAACACGCTCAGCAGCACGACGACCGTCGCCCAGACGCGGTTGAACCGCCACCTCTGCAGCTGGTTGACCAGCGGATTGAGCAGGTAGGCCAAGGCCGCGCCGACCACGAAGGGCAACAGGATGCCCCGGAATATCCAGAGCGACAGGATCAGCGCCAGCAACAGGCCGATCCAGATGAACACTTGATTTCTGAGTGCCATGAAGCCGGGCAGCCCTTGCGTCTAGGTAATCGAAAAGCTATCAGGCCGTCTAACGGCCAGCACCGGAAATTTCAACCAACCCGGGTTCCGGCGCAGCCATTTGCGCCCGCAATCCCCAGCATGGCAAGAAGGCTCATGACCGACGCACAAAACCTGCCATCAAACGGCCTGTCCTACAAGCAGGCTGGCGTCGACATCGATGCCGGTAATGCCCTGGTTGAAGCGATCAAGCCCGCCGTGCGCTCGACGCGCCGCCCCGGCGCCGATGGTGAGATCGGGGGCTTTGGTGGCCTGTTCGACCTGAAGGCCGCCGGCTTTGTCGATCCGGTCCTTGTGGCCGCCAATGATGGCGTCGGGACCAAGCTCAAGATCGCCATCGATACGGGCAAGCACGACACCATTGGTCAGGACCTCGTCGCCATGTGCGTCAACGACCTCGTCGTGCAGGGCGCCGAGCCGCTGTTCTTCCTCGACTACTTTGCCACCGGCAAGCTGGACGTCGCCCAAGGCACCGCCATCGTCGAAGGCATCGCCCATGGCTGCCGCCTTGCCGGCTGCGCGTTGATCGGCGGCGAAACCGCCGAGATGCCGGGTATGTATCACGGCAATGACTATGACCTCGCCGGCTTTGCCGTCGGTGCCGCCGAACGCAACGCCCTCCTGCCGCGCAAGGACATTGCCGCCGGCGACACCCTTGTCGCCATCGCCTCGTCCGGCGTTCACTCCAACGGCTATTCGCTGGTCCGCAAGATCGTCGAGCTCTCCGGGCTCGGCTGGACCGCCCCTGCCCCCTTCGCCGAAGGCAAGACGCTGGCCGAGGCCCTTCTCGAACCGACCCGCATCTATGTGAAGCCCCTGCTCGCAGCGTTGCGCGAAGGCCTTGGCATCAAGGCGCTGGCGCACATCACCGGCGGCGGCTTCATCGACAACATCCCGCGCGTCCTTCCCGACGACCTCGCCGCCGACATCGACCTCGATGCCGTAACCGTCCCGGCCGTCTTTGGCTGGCTCGCCAAGGTTGGTGGCATGAGCGAGCGCGAAATGCTGCGCACCTTCAATTGCGGTGTCGGCATGCTGGTGGCCGTGGCGCCCGAAGATGCGGAAAAGCTCGTCGCCAGCCTCACCGCTTCGGGCGAAACTGCCGCCATTGTCGGCAAGCTGACAGAACGCACCGGCGAACCGGTTATCTTCCGGGGCAAGCTGGCGCTGTGACGACGAAAAAGCGCGTCGCCATTCTGATTTCGGGCCGCGGCTCCAATATGGCCGCGCTCATCGAAGCTGCCAAGGCGCCGGACTATCCGGCCGAGATTGTGGGGGTACTCTCCAATCGCGCCGCTGCGCCAGGTCTGCAAACCGCCGCCGCCAATGGCATCGCCACCGCATCGCTGGCGCAGAGCAAATTCCCAAGCCGCGAGCTGTTCGAAGACGCCATGACCCAGCTGCTCGAGGGCTGGGAGATCGATTATGTCTGTCTCGCGGGCTTCATGCGCATTCTCGGCGAAGACTTCGTAAACCACTGGCAGGGCCGGATGATCAACATCCACCCCTCCCTGCTCCCGGCCTACAAGGGTCTGCACACCCATGAGCGGGTGCTGGCCGACGGCGCGACCGAACACGGCTGCACCGTGCATTTTGTTACGCCCGGCCTCGACGAGGGCCCTGCCATTCTCCAGGCCCGCATCCCTGTGTTGCCGGAGGATACGCCCGACACGCTTGCCGCCCGCCTGCTAGTGGAAGAGCACCGCATATATCCCCAGGCGCTGCAAATGCTGGCCGGCGGCCAGGTTCGACTTTAGCCACCCATCACAACAATTGATCGAACCCATTGTCAAAATCGGTTCGACCTTTGTTCCCGTGAGGCGTAGCGTGCCGGCCTTCTCATGAAGGTGGGTAAAATGAGTCTGCGTGACTGGTTCTGGATCGTTCTGCTCGGCGCAATCTGGGGTTGTTCTTTCGTGTTCAACGCCATCCTGATCCGCGAGCTGGGGCCGCTGTGGGTGACCTCGCTGCGCGTCGGCATCGGCGCCCTCGGCTGCTGGGCCGTCATGCTCGCGCTGCGCAAGCCTGTTCCGCGCGATCCCATCCTCTGGCTGCAATTGGCGGGCCTTGGCGTCCTTGCCTATGCCATTCCCTTCGCTCTCTTCCCGCTCGCGCAGGCGCATCTGGCCAGTGGTATCGCCGCCATCATCAACGCGCTCACCCCGATGGTGACAGCCGTGATCTCGCATTTCTGGATCGGCGGGGAAAAGGCGACCACGACCAAGTTCACCGGTGTCGGCATCGGCTTTGTCGGTGCGGCCATCCTGGTCTCCCCGGCCCTTTCCCATGGCGGCACCACCCAGCTCTGGGCTGTGGCCGCCTGCCTCGGCGCCACCTTGTGCTATGCGCTGACGCTCAACATCACGCGCAGCTTCAAGCACATCGAGCCGACAGCCTTCGCTTCGATCGCCCTGACCGGCGCTGCCGTGGTCGCAATACCCGTGGCTTTCTTCAACGAAGGCGCACCGGTGATGACGCGGCCGGAAACCTGGGGCGCAGCCCTGGCCATCGGCCTGCTCTCGACCGCCTTCACCTTCCAGATCATGTACCGCATCCTGCCGCGCGTTGGCGCCACGAACTTCGCCACCACCACCTTCATCGCCCCGATCTCGGCGCTGATCATAGGCGTCACGGTGCTGGGGGAAACCATCCTGCCCATCCAGATCCTGGGCATGCTGGTGATCTTCTTCGGCCTGCTGTTCATCGACGGGCGCATCCGCCGCATCTGGCGCCGCGCCCCGGCCTGAATCATAGTGGCTCTCCTCGGCGTTTGGCCGAGGAGGGAGCCATGCCATGTTCATTAAAACCATTGAGCCGGATGAAGCGACCGGCGAAATCGCAGATCTCTACACGGCCGAAATCGCATCCATGGGCAAGGTCATGCAGGCCACCCAGTGCTGGTCGGCCCGGCCGGACATGATTCTGCCCGTCGAGCGCCTGCTGCATCAGCTCCGCGACAACTTTTCGCTGGGTCTGGTCAATTTCCGCCTGATCACTTTCGTCGCCGCCAAATATGTGCCGTCGAGCTATTGCTCGCATGTCTACTTCAAGAGCCTCAGCGGTGCGATCGGCCGCGAGCAGGCGCTTGCCGTGCAGGCCGACTACCGCAATGCAGGCCTGAGCGAGCAGCAGGTCGCCATGCTGGCATATGCCGAACAGATCACCCGGGATGCGTCACAAATTGGCCAGGCGGATATCGACAGGTTGCGCACCGTTGGTTTCAGCGATCTCAACATCGCCGATATTGCCCTGGCGGCGTCCTATCGCAATTTCATGAGCCGCTATTTCGATGCCGTCGGCGCTACCGTCGAGCCTGAATTCCTCGATGCTGACCCCGTGGTCAGGGCGCAGATGTCGGTCGGCAAGCGCGACTAGCGCCGGCCTGCGAAAACCACGGAACCTCCGGCCCTGCCCCCCCGTTGGCTGGGGAGGAGAATTGCCATGCCCGACCCCAGACCCGATATCGACCCGCGCCCGATTCCCGAAATTGTGCCGCAGCCGGAACCGCCGCAGCCCCAGCCGATAGATCCGTATCCGCCGAGCCCGCGGGAAACACCGCCCCTTGAACCGCCCAGCGAAGATCCGGCGCCATCGTTCCCGGAAGAATTTCCGGCCGATCCAGGCCAAATACCGACGCGTGGCTTGCGGCCCGAGCCCGTGCCACCCATGCCCGCCGGCCTTCCCACATCGGACACGGAGCACCCGCATACGAGCCCGATGCGCAGTGGCGACGAAGCGGAGGAACCGCTCGACTACAGCCTGCCGCCCGAGCCGCTCAACGACTGGAACCCGTAGCCTGCCGGCTACTCGATCCCCAGCTTGGCTTTCATCAGGTCATTGAGGGCCTGGGGATTGGCCTTGCCACCCGAGGCCTTCATGGCCTGGCCGACGAACCAGCCGATCATGGTGGGCTTGGCCTTGACCTTTTCCACCTGATCCGGGTTCGCGGCGATGATCTCGTCGACGATCTTTTCGATGGCGCCCAGGTCCGTCACCTGCTTGAGGCCGCGGCGTTCCACGATCTCGGCCGGATCACCCTCATGCTCCTCGGCGATGAGGATCTGCAGCACGTCCTTGCCGCCCTTGGACGAAATGGTGCCGCCGGCAATGAGGTCGACGAGACCGGCGATCTGCTTGGGCTGGAGATGCGTTTCCCACACGGCGAGGCCCTGGCTGTTGGCATAGGCGGCCACGTCGCCATTAAGGATATTGGCCACGGCCTTGCCGTCCCGCTTGGTCCCGCCATGGGCGACACAGGCCTCGTAATAATCGGCCGTCTCGCGGTCGAGCGTCAGCACCATGGCGTCATAGGCGGTCACGCCATAATCGGCGATGAACCGCGCCTGCTTCTCGTCCGGCAGTTCCGGCAGATGCTGTGCGAGGTCGGCGATGAAGGCATCGTCGAATTCGAGCGGCAGCAGGTCCGGATCGGGGAAGTAGCGATAGTCATGCGCTTCTTCCTTGGAGCGCATCGAGCGGGTTTCACCCAGCTTGGGGTCGAACAGCCGGGTTTCCTGGTCGACGACGCCGCCATCCTCCAGAATATCGATCTGACGGCGCGCCTCGTATTCGATGGCCTGACCGGCAAAGCGGATCGAATTGACGTTCTTGATCTCGCAGCGCGTGCCGAATTCGCCACCCGGACGGCGCACCGACACGTTGACGTCGGCACGCATGGAGCCCTGCTCCATATTGCCATCGCAGGTACCCAGATAGCGCAGGATGGTGCGCAGTTTGCTCAGATACGCCTTGGCCTCTTCGGACGAGCGCAGGTCGGGCTTGGAGACGATCTCCATCAGCGCCACGCCGGAGCGGTTGAGATCAACGAAGCTCATGTTCGGATGCTGGTCGTGGATCGACTTGCCCGCGTCCTGCTCGAGATGCAGGCGCTCGATGCCGATCTCGATCCGCTCGCCGTCGACATCGAGCAAAACCTTGCCCTCGCCCACGATCGGGTCCTTGAACTGGGAAATCTGGTAGCCCTGCGGCAGGTCGGGATAGAAATAGTTCTTCCGGTCAAACACCGAGCGCTTGTTGATCTTGGCCTTGAGGCCGAGGCCCGTGCGCACCGCCTGGCGGACGCATTCCTCGTTGATCACCGGCAGCATGCCGGGCATGGCCGCATCCACGAAACTGACATTGGAATTGGGCGGATTGCCGAAGGCCGTCGACGAGCCTGAGAACAGCTTGCTTTCGCTGGTCACCTGGGCGTGCACTTCCATGCCGATGATCACTTCCCAGTCGCCGGTCGAACCGGAAATCAGGCGCTTCTTGTCGGGGGTGCGGGTATCAACGAGGGTCACTGGGCAGTCCTGATAGACAAGGCAAATCTGGCCATCTGCTTAGCCGTGTTACCAAGGCGTTGCAACAGCTTCCGGCTTGTCTCAGTCCTCGTCGATTTCCCCGTCATAGGGCTTGAGGCGCTTTTCCAGATGCACGCTCACGAACGGGTCGTGACCGTCGCGCCCATCGGGCCGCAGCGCCAGGATTCGGTAGCCCTGCCGCTCATAAAACCGCACGGCGCGGACATGGTCCGCAGGTGTTTCCAGATGCACGCGTTCGGCGCCCTGCAGTTCGAGCATGACTTCCATGCGATCGAGCAAGGTCGCGCCGATGCCATGCCCCTGCATTTCGGGCATGACGAAGAGATAGGGAATATAGCTGCGGCCGGCGACGCGCGAACACCAGCCCACCACGATGCCGTCGACCTCGGCCACGATTGTGTGGCGCCAGCCATGGCCCACGGCATGCGACAGGCGCCGCCGCTCAGCATCCCGCAGGCCCGGCTTGTCGGTGAGGATGGGCAGAATGCCCGTTTCCCAGGCGCGATAGGCTATGTCAGCCAGGCGCGGGCCATCGGTAATTTCCGCTTTGCGTATCCGAATGCCCGGCATGTCTGCCTCCTATTTGGCGCGCTTGCGCGCCGCGATGATGCCCTTCTCGTAATTGATGTTCCAATTGATCAGGGTCCGCCAGATAAGTTCGGCCTGATCTTCATCCAGATCAAGGTCCAAACTGCGGGCCCGCACCTTCGTGATGATCGCCTCGATCCGGACCGGATCGAAGGCTTCGTGGGGGTCTGTCTTGATCTCCGCCATGCGGGTCACATAGCCGTGCCGCTCCGCGAAAAGGTTCAGCAATGCCTGGTCGATGCGGTCGATCTCGGCCCGCACATCATCCTTGGTCGTGCATTCTGCTGGCAGTTTGGCGGCGGTCACAAGTCTTCCCCGATGTTCTGGTCTGGATTGGTGCAAGCTTGTTTGCACCGGTCGCCGCACGATTTCAACCTGGACCATCCTCGCTGGCGGAACGCTTGGGCGCACCGAACATTGTGGCTGGAGATGGGAGGCTGGAATGCGCGATCAGATCAGGCTTGGCGCCCTTTGCTGGCTGATGAGCGCAGAATTTTTCCTCGCGCAGGTCGTCGCGCAAATGGCCGCACCCGGCCACGACCTCTTCCTCCACGACATCAGCCTTCTCGGCATATCGGCCTGCGGCGTCTTCGAGGTGCCCACATCGGGCAGCCTGGAGCCCGTCTGTTCGCCGATGCATATCGTGTTCAACAGCGGCATAGTTGTTCACGGCGCCCTCGTGATCCTGGGCGTCTGGCTGACCCGCAGTCTCTGGCGTCCGGACCGCCTGACCACCGTTGCCCTGTCCCTGCTGGCGCTGGGCGGTGTCGGGGCGGTGATCGTGGGCGCCTATCCGCTGGACGACGACTTGCTCCTGCACATCATCGGAGCGGTCACCGCCATTGCTGCACCGGGCCTTGGCTTCGTTCTCCTGGCACGAAGCCATTGGACCCGCACGCCTGGTCTTGCACGCTGGACGCTGTTTGTGGGCTTGGTTGTCCTCCTCGCCGGTCTGGGCCACGCCCTGGGGGGCTTGCCCTTCGGCCGCGGCACCATGGAGCGCCTCGCCGTCTGGCCACAGACAGTCTGGTTTGTTGCCCTTGGCGCCGTAGTCATTGGCGCGACCAACGACAGTCGTGTCAACCATGGCCGATACTTTGGCCCCAGCCTGTGGCCGCCGCGCACTGGCGCGACCCAAGGCCATGCGATAACCAGGCGACATGTCTAGTCAGTCCGAGATTGCCTGAGACCCCGTCCGAGCGCGACGGGGCATGAATGAACCGGACGACGCCCGCACGTGATGCGCGGCGCGGCCAAGTTTGTTCGCGCGGGTTTCAGCCCGCCTATTCAGGCTTCAGACATTTCCATGGATATTTCCCGGGACGAACAGCGGGTGCTGCACGCACTCGCGCAGGGCGGCCGCATCGCCGCTATCAAGGATGAACGCGGCAGGATCGTCGATTTCGAATTCTTCAATCGCGACGGCTGGCTGATGAGCGGCCTGACACCCCTCATCTTCAGCAAGCTCAAGGCGAAGAAGGCGATCAAGTCGGAGGGAGGCAAACCCTACCGCATCACCAGGCGCGGACTGGAACTGGT